>NZ_JBEXCS010000061.1:0-57808 GCF_040605395.1 Streptomyces sp. NPDC005648
TTCGGGTCTTACTTGGCGAGGTACTCGGGGCCGAAGGCCTGGGGGAGCATCTCGGAGAGCGGGTGGATTCCCGCCGGGGTCTCCAGGAGCTGGTCGGGGCACCCCTCGGGGTGCCCCTGGACCGCATTCGGGCACCCTTGTCCCATGAGCGACACCGAGACCCGCGGCACCGAGGCCTTCGACGCCGCTGAGCGGGGGATGTGGGCGGGTCGGGCGGAGGTGTACGCCGGGAGTTTCGCTCGGCTGTGTGCTCATCCGGTGGGGGCCTTGCTGGACGCCGGCGCGGTGGGGGCGGGGGCTCTGGTCCTTGATGCCGGGACCGGGACGGGGGCGGTGGCGCTTGCGGCGCTGGGGCGTGGGGCGCGGGTGGTGGGGGTGGACGCCGACGCGGGCATGGTGCGGGTGGCCCGGGGGCGCGGGGTCGACGCGCGGGTCGCCGTACTGCCCAAACTGCCTTTTCCGGACGGTGAGTTCGATGCCGTGGTCGCCAACTTCGTGCTCAACCACATCGGTCGGCCGCGTGCCGCGCTCGCGGAGGCGCGGCGGGTGCTGCGGTCGGGCGGACGGGTCGCCGTGAGCGTGTGGGGCGGAGGGCCGAACGTGGGGATGGAGCTGCTGGGGCGGGCCTGCGAGGCCGCGGGGGCGGTGGCACCGGAGTATCTGCCCCGCCTCGACCCCGGCGAGGACTTCGAGCGGACCGCGGACGGCCTCGCGGACCTGCTCACCGAGGCGGGCTTCACGGAGGCGCGCGGCTACGAGGTCCGCTGGGAACACCGCGCCGGGGTGGACGAGTGGTGGAGCGGAGCCGCCGCGGGGATCGGGAACGTCGGGCGCGTCATCGGCGCGCAGGCGCCGGAGGTCGTCGTCGGGATCAGGCGGGAGTACGAGCGTCTCGGCGCCGAACTCCTCGACGGGGACGGGCAGTTGGTGCTGCCCAGCACCGCGTTGCTGGCCTCCGGAGCCGTCAGCTGAACAGCGGCTCCAGGGCCCGCTCCAGATCCGCGGCCTCCCGGAAGCGCACCGCCCGCATCCCCAGCGCGGCCGCCGCCGCCACGTTCTCCTCGCTGTCGTCGACGAAGAGACAGCGCTCGGGAGCCACCCCGGCCAGATCGGCGGCCAACCGGTAGATACGCGGGTCCGGCTTGGCGATGCCGACCCGCGCGCTGTTGACGACATGGTCGGCGAGATCGCTCAGCCCCAGCGAGTCCAGGTCGGACTCCAGCTCCAGAGCCGCGTTGGAGACGAGGACCAGCGGGACCCGGACCCGGGCGCGGCGCAGCAGGGAGACCACCTCGTCGTCCGCGTGGAAGGGCGACTCCAGCAGCGCCAGGGCCAGTTCGTACGCCGTCTGCGGCTCCGGCACCAGCCCGGCGAGGCCCTCCGCGATCGCCTCCGCCCACTCCTGCGAGGTGATCTCGCCCCGCAGCAGCGGCAGATCCACCTCCGGCGCGAACGCCACCTTCTTGGTGCTGCCCTCGGCGACCCCCGCGGCGCGCTCCAGCGCCTCCAGACGGGCGGAGTCGAAGGTGCGGACCACATTGTCCACGTCACACAGAACCGCCCCGAAGGGCGGTCTGCCGCTGTTGCCGTCAGTCACTCGACACCGTGACCTTCTGATCGTTGTTGAGCTCGTTCACCAGGGTCTTCACCTTCGCCTTGTCCCAGACGAGGTTGCCGCCGACCGAGCCGGAGATCGGCATGTTCATCGAGGTGCCGTCACCGCCGCTGACCCCCTTCATCGCCCAGAACATGGAGGCGAGGTCCCACAGGCTCATGTCCTTGTCGACGGTCAGGGAGTCCAGGCCCGCGCCCATCGTCGGGTACAGCTTGAACGGGTTGAGGACGGTCGACGGGGTCGCCACCTGGTGGGCCAGCGCGGACAGGAACTTCTGCTGGTTCTTGGTGCGCTGCAGATCGCTCGCCGCGAAGGCGTGCCGGGTACGGACGAAGGCCAGGGCCTGCTCGCCGTTGAGCGTCTGCTTGCCCGCCTTGAAGTCGGCGCCCGAGTACTTGTCCTTGAAGCCCTTGTCGATGTCGATCGTCACACCGCCGACCGCGTCCACGATGTTCGCGAACCCGGCGAAGCCGATCTCGACGTAGTGGTCGATGTGCAGACCCATGTTGGCCTCGACGGTCCGCACCAGCAGGGTCGGCCCGTCCTCCGCGTAGGCGGCGTTCAGCTTGGTCTGCCGGCCCGTCGCCGGGTAGGTCTTGCCGGAGGTGGAACCCTTGTACGAGGGGATCGTCACGTTCGAGTCGCGTGGCAGCGAGATCAGGGTGTCGCCGCTGTCGCCGACGTGCAGGATCATCATCGAGTCCGTGCGCTTGCCCTCGGCCGAGCCCGTGTGCAGCTTCTTCTTCTGCTCGGAGGAGAGGCCGGCACGGCTGTCGGAGCCGACGATCAGGTAGTTGGTGCCGTCACCGCCGGCCGGACGGTCGATGACCTTGGACAGGTCGACGTCCCGGTGCAGCTTGGAGTCGGCCCAGAAGTACGTGCCGACGGTCGTCACGACCAGTCCGGTCACGACCACGATCGCCGTCCACTTGATACGGCGCCGCCAGTTCGGCCGCGGCCGACCCTCACCGCTGCCGGCGAAACCGTCTTGGCCGCCACCGCCGTAGACCTGCCCGGTGTTGTAGCCGCTGTCGTACCCGGGGTCACCGGCGTAGCCGTCGCCGTACCCCTGGCCGCCGGTGTACGACGGCTGCTGGGGCACCCCGCCGCCGTACGGCGGGGCGGACGGGCCGGAGCCCCCGTACGCGCCCGAGGCGGGCCGGCGGACCTGCCGCATCGCGCGCGCACCCTCGGGCTGTGCGCTGGCGCTGCCGCGTCCGTACCGGTTGCGGTTGTCGTCGGACCATGCCTCGGGCCAATCATTCATGGGGCCCAGTGTGCAGGTAGCGGCTGTGTCCTTTACAAGGGTCGTAGGAAAATCAGGGCACCGCTGTTGCGAACCCAACACAAAGTCCGCGAATGTCACCTCGGCATAGGGTGGAGGCCATGACAGACCAGGCCCCGGCCACGGAACCGGACACCGCGGCTATCCCCGGCACCGGGGAGATATCCGCCCCCGCGGAGCTTCCCGGCAAGCCCACCTCGGCGTCCCGGACCACGCTCAGCCACATCATGACCCACAACGACACCAATCTGCTGGGCACCGTGCACGGCGGTGTGATCATGAAGCTGGTCGACGACGCGGCGGGCGCCGTGGCCGGCCGGCACAGCGGCGGGCCCGCGGTCACCGCGTCCATGGACGAGATGGCGTTCCTGGAGCCGGTCCGCGTCGGCGACCTGGTGCATGTGAAGGCCCAGGTCAACTGGACCGGCCGCACCTCGATGGAGGTCGGCGTCCGGGTCCTGGCGGAGCGCTGGAACGAGTCCACCCCGCCCACCCAGGTCGGCTCCGCGTACCTGGTCTTCGCTGCCGTGGACTCCGACGGCAAGCCCCGCCGGGTGCCACCGGTCCTCCCGGAGACGGAGAAGGACAAGCGCCGTTACCAGGAGGCCCAGATCCGCCGCACCCACCGGCTGGCCCGCCGCCGGGCCATCGTGGAACTGCGGGAGCGGCGGGCGGCGGAGGGACTGGAGGACTGAGGGCCTATCCCACCCTCAGGGTGATGTCGTCCAGCGCGAAGTCGGTCGCCGCCGCCTTCGACGTGACGCCGAAGGCGAGCGTCACCGTCCTTCCGGCGTACGCGGACAGGTCGACGCTGTGGCGCCGGTAGTCGTCGGACGCGTCGCGGTTGGAGTGGGTGGCCACGGTGGCGAGGACGGTCCCGGCCTGGTCCAGTACGCGGACCTGCAGGGTGTCCCGGGCGGGGTCGGTGGATGCCAGTTCGGTGATCGGCCGGAGCCAGTAGCCGAGGCTGTAGGACGTGCAGCCGGTCGGCAGGGTGACGGTCTGACGCAGGGTGCGGGTGGTGTTGGCGGAGACGGCCAGGTGGTCGTAGAGGGCGATGTAGTGGCCCGAGTGGACCGGTGGGTCTGAGGTGTCGTCGGAGAGGAACCAGGGCGACTGCCGGGTCCAGGGGGCGAAGTCGGGCAGTTCGAAGCCGGTGTTGCCGAGCACCTGGCCCGGATAGCAGCCACCGGCGGTGGTGATCCGCCAGGTGAACGAGGCGGCGCCGTACGCCCCGGAGGAGTCCTGCGCCGTCACGGTCACGCCCCAGGTACCCCAGGTGGTGGGTGTACCGGAGATCGCGCCGGTCGCCGGGTCGAGCGACACCCCGGGCGGCAGTCCCGAGGCGGTGTAGGTGAGGGTGCGTCCCGGGACCGAGTCGTGTCCCTGCGCCTGGAGGGAGACCGCCGTGCCCGTCCGGGTGTTCTGGTCGGTGGGCGCGGTCACGGTGACGGTGGCACCGTCACCGCCCGACGCACCGGAGAACGCGGAGACGCCGGCCGGTGAGCCCAGTCCGGTGGGCCCGTCGTATCCCTCGCCCGCGGTGCAGAAGTACACGGACTCGGTCTCCGTGTCGCAGAATCCGTTCTCGCCCGAGGTCACGTCGTTGAGGGCGCCGGGGTGGGCGTACGGGTAGGAGGCGGGCAGGGAGCCGGGGCGGGGCGGGCCGGCCAATGCGTAGGCGGCGGCGACCAGCGGCGAGGCGGCACTGGTGCCTCCGACCACGAACCAGTTGCCGAAGGAGCCGTCCTGGAAGCTGTCGTAGATGGCGACGCCGTTGTCGGGGTCGGCGACGGCGGAGACGTCGTTCAGCATCCTGCGCGGGCAGTCGGGGTCGGTCTGCCAGGACGGCTTGGGCTCCTGAGCGGAGCAGCCCGACCCGGTGCCGCCGAACCAGTTGAGGAAGTCGCCCCAGACGGTTTCGGACCAGCCCCGGGCGCTGGAGTCCTTCAGGAGCGTGGTTCCGCCGACCGCCGTCACATAGGGCGAGGCGGCAGGGTACTCGGTGCCGTAGTCGCCGTCGCCGGCCGCGGCGGTCACCACGACTCCGGGGTGGTCGAAGTACGCGGTGTCGTAGGCGAGTTCGCCGGCGTCCTCGTCGGCGCCGTAGCTGTTGGAGACATAGCCGGCGCCTTTGGCGACGGCGGTGTTCACGGCGGCGCCGAGGTCCTCGACGCTGTTGCTGTCCGCCTCGACCAGCAGGATGCGGCAGTTGGGGCAGCCCGCCGAGACCATGTCGAGGTCCAGCGCGATCTCCATCGCCCAGTCGTCGTCGGGGACGGGCAGGTCGTCGCCCCCTCTCTGGTCCACCTTGGTGAAGCAGCCGGTCGACTCGGTGCACGGTGGCAGACCGTACTGGGCGCGGTAGGCGGACAGGTCGTCGGCCGCGTTGGGGTTGTCGTACGCGTCGACCACCGCCACCGTCCGGCCCGTGCCGGCCGTGGCCGAGGGCAGCCGGTAGGCGTCCTGCAGATCGGCGGGGCCGTAGCCGAAGGGCGTGTCGTCGGCGGCCGCCCGGGCCGCCTCGCCCTTCCCCGCGGGTCTCGTCCGGACCAGGGCGAGACAGGAGAAGCGGCCGGGCTCCGGGGCCGGACACACCCGCGCCGACCCGGGCTCCCCCGCCCCGGTCTCCGCCGCGGCCCCGTGCGGCGACAACGCCGCCGTGACCAGCACCAGTACGAGTAACACGACCGTGCGTGCTGAGCGTGCCATGGGTGCCCCCCTCGGGCTCGGCATGTCATGCGCATCTCAGCACAATCCGGTGCCGGGCGGAACCCGCCCCGGTCTTACGGGAGTTGAGCGCCATCGCGACGCGCCGGACCTGGTCGGCGCCTTCGTACCGCGTACGACAGCAGCCCCCGGCGTCACGCCGGGGGCTGCTGTCCGACCTGCGAAAACCCTGCTAGGGAAGGTTCCTTGCCATCACGATCCGCTGAACCTGGTTCGTGCCCTCGTAGATCTGCGTGATCTTCGCGTCGCGCATCATCCGCTCCACCGGGTAGTCACGGGTGTAGCCGTAACCGCCCAGCAGCTGCACCGCGTCCGTGGTGACCTCCATGGCCACGTCCGAGGCGAAGCACTTGGCCGCGGCGCCCTGGAAGGTCAGGTCGCCGTCGCCACGCTCCGAGGCGGCCGCCGCCTGGTACGTGAGGGCACGCGCCGCGGCGATCTTCATGGCCATGTCGGCGAGCATGAACTGGATGCCCTGGAAGTCGGCGATCGGCTTGCCGAACTGCTTGCGCTCCTGGACATAGCCCTTGGCGTAGTCAAGGGCCCCCTGGGCCACACCGAGCGCCTGGGCGGCGATGGTGATGCGGGTGTGGTCGAGGGTCTTCATGGCGGTCGCGAAACCGGTGCCCTCCTCGCCGATCATGCGGTCGGCGGGGATGCGGACGTTGTCGAAGTAGATCTCGCGGGTCGGGGAGCCCTTGATGCCGAGCTTCTTCTCCGGGGCACCGAAGGAGACACCGTCGTCCGACTTCTCGACGACGAACGCCGAGATTCCCTTCGAGCGCTTCGTGGGGTCCGTCACCGCCATGACCGTGTAGTACTCGGAGACGCCCGCGTTGGTGATCCAGCGCTTCACGCCGTTCAGCACGTAGTGGTCGCCGTCGCGGACCGCCTTGGTCGTCATGCCGGCCGCGTCCGAGCCCGCCTCCGGCTCGGACAGGGCGTACGAGAACATCGCGTCGCCCTTGGCGAGCGGGGTCAGGTACTTCTTCTTCAGGTCCTCGGAGCCCGAGAGGATCACCGGGAGGGAACCCAGCTTGTTCACGGCCGGGATCAGCGAGGACGAGACGCAGACGCGCGCCACCTCCTCGATCACGATCACCGTGGCGAGCGCGTCGGCGCCCGAGCCACCGTACTCCTCGGGGACATGGACGGCCGCCAGGTCATTGGCGACCAGCGCCTCCAGCGCCTCCTGCGGGAAGCGGGCCTCCTCGTCCACCGCGGCGGCGAACGGCGCGATCTTCGCCTCGGCCAGCGAACGGATCGCGTCACGGAGCATGTCGTGCTCCTCGGACGGGCGGTACAGGTCGAAGTCAGCCGATCCGGCCAAGGTCTCTCACGCTCCAAAACGCTGCGATTGCCGACGCTAATTACCGTTAAGTAACTCAAATTTTAGGGGGCGGCCCACGGGAGTGATACGTGAGCTTGGCGACAGCGGGAAAAGTGCCCGTCGAAGGCCCTTCCCACGCCCCGGATATGCTCGGGCACCGCAGGAAACTCCGTCCCCGTCTGGAGCACCCATGAGCCTCAAGATCACCGTGATCGGCACCGGCTACCTCGGCGCGACGCACGCCGCGGCCATGGCCGAGCTGGGCTTCGAGGTGCTCGCCCTGGACGTGGTGGCCGAGAAGATCGAGAAGCTGCGGCGGGGCGAGGCCCCCATGTTCGAGCCCGGCCTCGACGAGCTCCTGCGCAAGCATGTCGCCGGCATCGAGGGGTCCACCGGGCGGCTCCGCGTCACCATGGACTGGGCCGAGGTGGGGGCCTTCGGCGATGTGCACTTCCTGTGCATCAACACCCCGCAGAAGCACGGGGAGTACGCCTGCGACATGTCGTACGTCGACTCCGCCTTCGCCTCCCTGGCCCCGCATCTGACCGGGCCCGCCCTGGTCGTCGGCAAGTCGACGGTCCCCGTCGGTTCCGCCGACCGGCTCGCCCGCTACCTGGCCGAGAACGCGCCCGCCGGCGAGGACGCCGAGCTGGCCTGGAACCCGGAGTTCCTGCGCGAGGGCTTCGCCGTCGACGACACCCTTCACCCGGACCGGATCGTGGTCGGCGTACGCAGCGAGCGGGCCGAGAAGCTGCTGCGCGAGGTGTACGCCACGCCGCTCTCCGAGGGGACGCCGTTCGTCGTCACGGACTTCCCGACCGCCGAGCTGGTGAAGACGTCCGCGAACTCCTTCCTGGCCACCAAGATCTCCTTCATCAACGCCATGGCCGAGATGTGCGAGGCCTCCGGCGGCGATGTCACCAAGCTCGCCGAGGCGATCGGGTACGACGACCGGATCGGCAAGAAGTTCCTGCGGGCCGGGATCGGGTTCGGCGGCGGCTGTCTACCCAAGGACATCCGGGCGTTCATGGCGCGCGCCGGTGAGCTCGGCGCCGACCAGGCACTGACCTTCCTGCGCGAGATCGACTCGATCAACATGCGCCAGCGCGGGCAGATGGTGGAGCTGGCCCGGCAGATACTGGGCGGCGGGCCGTTCCTCGGCAAGCGGGTCGCGGTGCTGGGCGCCACCTTCAAGCCCGACTCGGACGACGTACGGGACTCCCCCGCGCTGAACGTCGCCGGGCAGATCCACCTCCAGGGCGGCCAGGTCACGGTCTACGACCCGAAGGGCATGGACAACGCCCGCAAGGTCTTCCCGACGCTCGGCTACGCCGACACCGCGCTGGAGGCGGTCCGGGGCGCCGACGTCGTCCTGCATCTCACCGAGTGGCGCGAGTTCCGTGAACTGGACCCGGCGGCCCTCGGCGAGGTCACGGCGGCCCGGGTGATCCTGGACGGACGCAACGCCCTCGACCCGACCCTGTGGCGCAAGGCCGGCTGGACATACCGCGCGATGGGACGCCCTACCGCTTAAGAGGCCCGCGGGGGCGTGTGAGCCCGCGTTCCCCGGTCGCCGCACAGGGCGGTGGTGCAGAATGCAGCAAGACGCCGGTTCGGCCGACTGAGCCTCGGCCGAACCGGCGTCGGCATTCCCGGCCGGTGCTACTTGGCCCGGTAGCGCCGCATCTTCGCGCGCGCCCCGCACAGCTGCATGGAGCACCAGCGCCCGCGTCCGGCCGGGCTGCGGTCGTAGTAGGCCCAGTGGCAGGTGACGCTCTCGCAGGCCTTGAGGCGGGTCCAGGTGCCGTCGACGAGGGACTGGGCGACGGCGACGGCGACACGGGACAGCAGCGGGCCGGCGTCGGCGGGTGCGAGGGCCGCCGAACCGTCGGCCGGGTCGACGGTCACCCGCAGCGGCGCTGACGCCAGCAGGCCGTCCAGGGGGCTGACCGGCGCGTGCGGCGGGTGCCCGGCGTGGGCGAGCAGCGTCGCGCGCAGGGACTCGCGCAGTTCGCGTGCCGCGGGGACCTCGTCCGGGGTGAGCCCGAACGGCGCGCGGCCGTCCACCGTGTCGAGCGCGTCCGCCCCCGACTCGATGTCCAGTGTGTTCACCAGGGCCTCGACCAGGGCCAGGCTTCCCGGTGCGGCCGATCTCTCACTCACTCTTGCGACGTTACCCCCAATGCGGCAGCATGCAGTAACCGAGTTACTGGTTAACGCCATCTACAGGTAACAGGAGGAAGTCATGGCTCTCGCCAAGCTGGGCGCCGTCGTCCTGGACTGTCCCGATCCGCACGCGCTCGCCGGGTTCTACGCCGAGGTGCTGGGCGGCACGGTCGAGACCGACGGCGACGACTGGGTGGACCTCACGACTCCCGACGGCAGGGTGCTGGCCTTCCAGGCCTCCCCCGGGCATGTGGCGCCCGAGTGGCCCGCGCCCGACCACTCCCAGCAGTTCCACCTGGACCTGACCGTCGAGGACCTGGACGCGGCCGAGGCGGGCGTGCTGGCGCTGGGCGCGAAGCCGCTGGACGCGGATGACCCCGCACGCGGCTGGCGTGTGTACGCGGACCCGGCTGGGCACCCGTTCTGTCTGTGCGCCTGCTGAACCTGACGCGCTCGCCGAACGCCCGCCGCACGCCCGCCGAACAGGGAGGACACACCATGCCCGTGGCCCGCTTCCGTTCCGTCGTACTCGACTGCCCCGATCCGCGGGCGCTCGCCGACTTCTACGCGCGGGTCGGCGGCGGCACCCCGCAGGCCGAGGACGACGACTGGGTCGTACTCCAGGTGCCGGACGGCCCGCGGCTCGCCTTCCAGCGGGCGGAGGGCTTCACACCGCACGAGTGGCCGCGCGCCGACCGCAACTCGCAGCAGTTCCACATCGACTTCGACGCCGGGTCGACCTGGGAGGAGATCGACGCGGCGCACGCCGAGGTGGTGTCCCTCGGCGCGACGCCGCTGGACCTGGAGGACCGGGAGAAGAAGGACTTCCAGGTGTACGCCGATCCGGCGGGGCACCCGTTCTGCCTCTGCCGGATCGAGCACCCGTAGAGCACCGCCGGAAGACGGGCCCCAACCTCCCAGAGCAACACGCCCTAGCCGTCCAGGTCGGCGATCTTCGCTGTGGACGGCTCGCGGCGTCGGCGGGCGGCGCGGGCCGTGAAGTCGGCGGTGCGCAGGACGCGCTGGACGTTGCCCCAGGTGAGCAGGGCCAGGTCGGGTTCGCTCCAGCCGCGGTGCAGGAGTTCGGCGATCAGATGCGGGTAGCAGGAGGCGTCGGCGAGGTCCTGGGGATGCGCGGTGCCGGCGTCGTACGTACCCGAGAGGCCCACGCACTCCGGCCCCGCCACCTCCCGCACATGGTCGAGATGGTCGGCGACGTCCCGGACCGAGGGCCCGGTCTGCTCGGCCGTCAGGGGCACCATGCACAGGCCCTTGGCGGCACCCAGCTCGGTGAGCAGCTCGTCGGGGAGGTTGACGGGGTGCGGGCGCAGGGCACGGGCGGCCGAGCGGGTGAACAGCACCGGCGACTTGGAGACGGCGAAGGCGCGGCGGATGGTGCCGGCGGAGGCGCCGGAGAGGTCGGCGAGCACACCGAGCCGGTTCATCTCGCGGACCACCTCCTCGCCGAAGCGGGTGAGCCCGGCCTCGCTGGCCCAGGAGGCGCCGGTGAGGGTGAGGGCGCGCAGGCCCAGGGAGTGCAGGGAGCGCAGGATGCCGAGGGAGTCGCCGAGGGCGGCGGCACCGGCGGGCCCGAGCAGCACGGCCACCCGCCCGCAGTTGCGCGCGTCGGTGACCTGCCCGGCGGCGTGGGTCAGCCGCAGCCCCTCCGGGTGGGCCTGCACCACGGTCTTCACCAGGTCCAGCTGCTCCAGGGTCGCCCCCACCGCCCGGTCCCCCGCCAGCCCCTCCGGCAGATGCAGGGACCAGAACAGCGCCCCGACATGCCCCTCCCGCAGCCGCGGCACATCGGTGTCCACGGCGCTCTCGCCGAGCTCCAGGTCGTACCAGGGCAGATGCCGCAGCGCCCACGGCAGCCCGCTGTAACCGTCGGCGACGGGGTGCGCGGCGAGGATGGCGTGCGCCCGCTCCAGGGGCGCGGTGTCCGGGTCGGAGACGGGCGTGTAGGGCTCGGCCTCGAACGGATCCGGCAGGCCGTCGAGTTCGCCGACCTCGGTCGTCGTGTGCAGTTCGTCCTGGAGGTCTGCCATGCGGGCTCCGTACATCGTGATCGGCGACGTGATCAGACGTGATCAGCACTACGGTCACCGTCGCACGGAGCGGCAAGGCCTTCTCGGTGGATGGGGCGTTCGGGGGTCGGCCGGTCCAGTGACCGCCGGCGGACCGGATCCGAGGCGGACCGGATCCGCGGCGGTCCGGCCCGCCGGTCAGCCGTCCAGGGACTCGATCGTCGCGTGGGAGGGCGCCCGGGTCTGCTGGAGCTCCCGTGCCACGTCCTCCGCCGCGCCCAGGACCCGTACCGAGTTCTGCCAGGTGAGCTTGGCCAGGTCGGACCCGGACCAGCCGCGGTCGAGGAGTTCGGCGATCAGGTTGGGGTAGCCGGAGACGTCGCCCAGGCCGTCCGGGGTGAAGGCCGTGCCGTCGTAGTCGCCGCCGATGCCGAGGTGGTCGATGCCGGCGACCTCGCGCATGTGGTCGAGGTGGTCGGCGACCGTCGCGACCGTGGCGACGGGGCGCGGGTTGCGCTCCTCGAAGGCGCGGTGGACCTTCATCGCCTCGGGGGTCGTGTCGAGGTGGTGCAGGCCGTGGGCGCGCATGTTGTCGTCGGCCTCGGCCGTCCAGTCGACCGCCGCCTGCAGCACGAACTTCGGCACGAACGTCACCATGGCGACGCCGCCGTTGCCCGGGAGGCGTTCGAGGACGTCGTCCGGGATGTTGCGGGGGTGGTCGCAGACGGCACGCGAGGAGGAGTGGGAGAAGATCACCGGGGCGGAGGTGGCGTCCAGCGCGTCCCGCATGGTCGTCGCCGCGACGTGCGAGAGGTCCACCAGCATGCCCAGCCGGTTCATCTCCCGCACGACCTCACGGCCGAAGGCGGAAAGACCGCCGACGCCCGGCTCGTCGGTCGCCGAGTCCGCCCAGTCGACGTTGTCGTTGTGGGTGAGCGTCATGTAGCGGACGCCGAGCGCGTGAAGGCCGCGCAGGGTGCCGAGGGAGTTGGCGATGGAATGCCCGCCCTCCGCGCCCATCAGCGAGGCGATACGGCCCTCCCGCCGTGCCGACTCCATGTCGGCGGCGGTGTGCGCGGGCGCCAGGTCCGCCGGGTGGCGCGCCAGCAGCCGCCGTACGCAGTCGATCTGTTCGAGCGTCGCGGGCACCGCGTCCGGGAGATCGGAGGGCACGTACACCGACCAGTACTGCGCGCCCACCCCGCCCTCGCGCAGGCGCGGGATGTCGGTGTGCAGATACGCGTTCTGGTGTACGGCGATGTCGCGTGCGCCGAGGTCGTAGCGGACCTGTTTGCGCAGCGCCCACGGCAGGTCGTTGTGACCGTCGACGACCGGGAACTCGGCGAGCAGTTCCCGGGCCTCAGCCAGGGAGGTCATCGGTGTCACTTCCCGAAGCCGAAGCCGCCGCCGACGCCCTCGACCTTGGCGCGCAAACGCTTGCCCTTGTCGCCGGCCTGGTCGTTCAGTTCCTGCTGGAAGTCGCGCATCCGCTGCAGCAGGTCCTCGTCGTGGGCGGCGAGGATCCGGGCCGCGAGCAGTCCGGCGTTGCGGGCGCCGGCGACGGAGACGGTGGCGACCGGGACCCCCGCCGGCATCTGCACGATCGACAGGAGGGAGTCCATGCCGTCGAGGTACTTCAGCGGCACGGGGACGCCGATCACGGGGAGCGGGGTGACGGACGCGAGCATGCCCGGGAGGTGGGCCGCGCCGCCGGCGCCGGCGATGATCACCTTCAGGCCCCGCTCGGCCGCCTGCTCGCCGTATGTGATCATCTCGCGCGGCATGCGGTGCGCGGAGACGACGTCGACCTCGTACTCGATCTCGAACTCGTCGAGGGCCTGGGCGGCGGCCTCCATCACGGGCCAGTCGGAGTCCGAACCCATGACGATGCCCACGACGGGGCCGGCAGCGGTACTCATTCGGTGATCGTGCCTCTCAGGTAACCGGCTGCGTGACGTGCGCGCTCGAGGACGTCGTCCAGGTCGTCGCCGTAGGTGTTGACGTGGCCCACCTTGCGGCCCGGCTTCACGTCCTTGCCGTACATGTGGATCTTCAGCTGGGGGTCGCGGGCCATGCAGTGCAGATAGGCCGAGTACATGTCCGGGTAGTCGCCGCCGAGGACGTTGACCATGACCGTCCACTTCGCGCGGGGGCGCGGGTCGCCGAGCGGGAGGTCGAGGACCGCGCGGACGTGGTTGGCGAACTGCGAGGTGATCGCGCCGTCCTGGGTCCAGTGGCCCGAGTTGTGCGGGCGCATCGCCAGCTCGTTGACGAGGATGCGGCCGTCGCGGGTCTGGAACAGCTCGACGGCGAGATGGCCGACGACGTCCAGTTCCTTGGCGATGGTCAGGGCCATCTCCTCGGCCTTGAGGGCCAGGGACTCGTCGAGGCCGGGGGCGGGGGCGACGACCGTGTCGCAGACGCCGTTCACCTGCTGGGACTCGACCACCGGGTAGGCGACGGCCTGGCCGTGCGGGGACCGTACGACATTGGCGGCGAGCTCGCGGACGTAGTCGACCTTCTCCTCGGCGAGGACGGGGACCCCGGCGCGGAAGGGGTCCTCGGCCTCCCCGGCGGAGTCGACGACCCACACGCCCTTGCCGTCGTAGCCGCCGCGGACGGTCTTGAGGACGACGGGGAAGCCGTCGCCCTCGGCGCCCTCGGCCAGGCCCTCCGCCGCGAAGGCGGCCACGTCGGCCGGGTCGCTCACGATCCGGTGCCGCGGGCAGGGGATGCCGATCGAGGTGAGCTTCGCCCGCATCACGCCCTTGTCCTGGGCGTGCACCAGCGCGCCGGGGCCGGGGCGCACGGGGATGCCGTCCGCCTCCAGGGCCCTGAGGTGCTCGGTGGGGACGTGCTCGTGATCAAAGGTGATCACGTCACAGCCCTGTGCGAACGCGCGCAGCGTGTCGAGATCGCGATAGTCGCCGACGACGACATCGCTCACGACCTGGGCCGCCGAGTCCTGCGGGGTGTCACTGAGGAGCTTGAACCTGATGCCGAGCGGGATGCCTGCCTCGTGTGTCATACGAGCGAGCTGGCCTCCGCCGACCATGCCGACTACCGGGAACGTCACGCACCCAGGGTATCGGCCGCGCGGGGGCCATCTGTTTCCGGCCGTTCCCGGGCCCTCTTACCAGGCTCTTCCCGAGCTGTTCCCTGGGTGTGAGCCCGTCCATGGGTGTTTGTGAAGGAGAGATGGTTAGCATGGCTGGGTCGGCGAAACGATGACACCTACCCGGATGGGGGCCTTCACAACCATGGGACACAGTTCCTCGGGGCTTCGAAGGCTCACGCGCGAGATCGCCAAGTTCGGTGCGGTGGGTGCGCTCGGCACCGTCGTGAACTTCGGCGTCTCCAATCTGCTGTGGCATCTCACCAGCCTGCAGGCGGTGCGCGCCAACGTCATCGCGACGATCGTGGCCATCGGCGTCAACTATCTGGGCTTCCGGTACTTCACCTACCGCGACCGCGACAAGAGCGCCCGCACCAAGGAGCTGACGCTGTTCCTGGCGTTCAGCGCGGTGGGCCTCGTGATCGAGAACGGCGTCCTGTACGCGGCGATCTACGGCTTCGGCTGGGACAGCTCGATCGAGCGGAACGTGTTCAAGGTCGTCGGCATCGGCCTGGGCACGCTCTTCCGGTTCTGGTCCTACCGCAGCTGGGTCTTCAAGACCCTGCCCGCCCGCGAGGCGGTGGCCGACGCGGAGTCCTTCCTGGAGGAGGCGGAGCGGCCGAAGGCCCGGCAGCGGGTCAGCTGACCCGGCGGCCCCCTCAGCGGACCGTCGGCTCCTCCTCCTGCTCGGGCCTCTTCAGCGGCGGTGTCCGGGACAGGAACAGACCGAAGACCGGGGGCTGGGTCTGCAGCATCTCCAGACGGCCGCCGTCGGCCTCCGCGAGGTCCCGGGCGACCGCCAGGCCGATACCCGTCGAGTTGCGGCCGCTGATGGTCCGCTCGAAGATCCTCGCGCCCAGGTCGGCCGGCACGCCCGGCCCCTCGTCCGTCACCTCGACGACCGCCTGGTTGCCGGTGACACGGGTGCGCAGCGCCACCGTCCCGCCGCCGTGCATGAGGGAGTTCTCGATCAGGGCCGCCAGGACCTGGGCGACCGCGCCCGGTGTGCCGACCGCCTGCAGATGGCGCTTGCCGGAGCTGACGATCGCCCGCCCGACACCCCGGTACGCGGGCCGCCACTCCGCCAGCTGCTGCTGGATGACCTCGTCGAGGTCGAAGGAGACGGCGTTGCCGGTCCGGGGGTCACGGGAGTTGGTCAGCAGCCGCTCCACCACGTCCGTCAGCCGCTCGACCTGCGTCAGCGCGACGTTGGCCTCCTCCTTCACCGTGTCCGGATCGTCGGTGAGGGTGATCTCCTCCAGCCGCATGGACAGCGCGGTGAGCGGGGTGCGCAGCTGGTGGGAGGCGTCGGCGGCCAGGCGCCGCTCGGCGGTGAGCATCCGGGCGATGCGCTCGGCCGAGGAGTCCAGTACATCGGCGACCCGGTCCAGCTCCGGGACGCCGTAGCGCTTGTGACGGGGCCGCGGGTCGCCCGAGCCCAGCCGCTCCGCCGTCTCGGCCAGGTCGGTCAGCGGCGAGGCGAGCCGGTTGGCCTGACGGATCGCGAGGAGTACGGCGGCGACGACCGCGAGCAGGGCGACGAGGCCGATGACCAGCAGCGTTCGCCCGACCTCCCGGCTGACCGTCGACCGGGGCTCCTCGACGACGACCGACTCGCCCTCCTCGCCCTGGGCGTGCCCCCGGATGACCTCACCGTCCGGTTCGGCCCCGAGGGCGATGGCGGGCTTCCCCGGAATTCGCACCACGGCGTACTTCTCGCCGGTGACCTGGCCCTTCAGCGCGGCCTTGGTGACGGGCGCGTTCGTGCTGAGCCGGCTGTCCACGATGCTCGCCAGCCGCTGCGCCTCGGAACTCACCCGTTCCTGGGCACTGCTGCTGATGGTCCGCGTCTCGACGATGACGAGTGACACACCGAAGACGGCGATCACGACGAGCACGACGGCGAGCGTGGACTGAATCAGACGACGACGCACCAAACCCTCCGGACAGTGGCTTCAGACACCGGCGAAACCAACCCCGGCGCAACGCGCGTAGCCGCTCAGCTCTTCTCGAAGCGGAAACCGACGCCACGGACCGTGGCGATGTATCGGGGGTTCGCCGCGTCGTCGCCCAGCTTCTTGCGCAGCCAGGAGATGTGCATGTCGAGCGTCTTGGTCGACGACCACCACGTGGTGTCCCAGACCTCCCGCATCAGCTGGTCGCGCGTGACGACCCGCCCCGCGTCCCGCACCAGCACCCGCAGCAGGTCGAACTCCTTGGCGGTCAGCTGGAGTTCCTCGTCGCCCATCCAGGCCCGGTGCGACTCCACGTCGATCCGCACACCGTGCGTGGCCGGCGGCTGGGCCGGCTCGGCCGCGCCGCGACGGAGCAGCGCCCGCACCCGGGCGAGCAGCTCGGCGAGCCGGAACGGCTTGGTGACGTAGTCGTCGGCGCCGGCGTCGAGACCGACGACGGTGTCCACCTCGTCGGCACGCGCGGTCAGGATGAGGATCGGCACGGTGTGGCCCTCGGCGCGCAGCCGGCGGGCCACCTCGAGGCCGTCCATGCCGGGCAGTCCGAGGTCCAGCACGACCAGGTCGATGCCGCCGGCGTTCCCGGCGTCGAGTGCGGTCGGGCCGTCCTCGCGCACCTCGACCTCGTAACCTTCCCGGCGCAGAGCGCGGGCCAGCGGCTCCGAGATGGACGCGTCGTCCTCGGCGAGCAGTACACGGGTCATGAGGTGATGGTAGTCCGCTCTTGACACGTGCTGTGGTGTGATCGGCACCAGTGATTCTTACCTTCGTAGATCACGAAACGAACCTGTGTATCCACGGTGTGATCTTCGAGGAGACCTTGGAAAGCGGTGTACGGTTCCTTCGACACCTGTGATTCGTGTCTCAAGTCCTTCCATTTCAGGCACTGTCCTGCCGTATGGTGAAAAAGCAATGCCTGTAGCACTGCGGGGACCTTTGGCGGACATCGACGCTGAAGGTCTCTTTTGTGTGCGGTAAACCCCCACCAGCAAGGATCGACCATGGCGTCCAGCCTGACGAAGGACTCGGTGACCCCGGGCACCCCCGGTTCCGAGCGGACCTTCTTCGGCCACCCCCGCGGACTGGCCACCCTCTTCATGACCGAGATGTGGGAGCGCTTCTCCTACTACGGCATGAAGGCCCTGCTCCCGCTGTACCTGGTGGCCCCCGGCGGCCTGCACCTGAGCGCGGCCACCGCGACCGCGATCTACTCGGTGTACCTGTCGCTCGTGTACCTGCTCGCCCTGCCGGGCGGCTGGTTCGCGGACCGCGTCCTCGGCCCCCGCAGGACCGTCGCCGTCGCCGGCGCGGTTATCATGCTCGGCCACCTCACCCTGGCCCTGCCGAACGCCGGCACCTTCTACGCGGGCCTCGGCCTCGTCGCGATCGGCTCCGGTCTGCTGAAGGCCAACATCTCCACGATGGTCGGGCACCTCTACGACGGCCCGGACGACCCGCGCCGCGACGGCGGCTTCACGGTGTTCTACATCGGCATCAACCTCGGCGCCTTCGCGGCCCCGCTGGTCATCGGCACCGTCGGTGAGAACGTCAACTGGCACCTGGGCTTCGCGCTGGCCGCGCTCGGCATGGCGCTGGGGCTCGCCCAGTACCTGCTCGGCAGCCGCCACCTCAGCAGCCAGTCGAACATCGTGCCGACCCCGCTGTCCGCCGAGGAGAAGGCGAAGACCCTGCGCAAGTCGGCCTTCTGGGCCGCCGTCGCCGTCGTCTTCTACGCGGTCGTCGGCTTCTCCGGCCACTACACCCTGAACTGGCTGCTGGTGCCGATCACGATCGCCGGTCTGGTCATCCCGGTGATGGTCATCACCCGTATCAAGCGGGACAGGGAACTGGACCGGGCCGAGCAGTCGAAGATGTCGGCGTACATCTGGTTCTTCGTCGCCGCCGCGGTCTTCTGGATGATCTACGACCAGGGCGGCTCGACCGTCTCCCTGTTCGCCGACTCCTCCGCGGACAACACGGTCTTCGGCTGGGAGTTCCCGGTCTCCTGGTACCAGTCGGTCAACCCGGTCATGATCATGGCGTTCGCGCCGGTCTTCGCCTGGGCGTGGCTGGCGCTGGCCCGCCGGGGCAAGGAGCCGAGCACGGCCGTGAAGTTCGCGATGGGCCTGGTCATGATCGGCGCGTCGTTCTTCCTCTTCCTCGTGCCGCTGGGCATCGCCGACGGCGGACACAAGGCCGCCGCGATGTGGCTGGTCGGCATCTACTTCGTGCAGACCGTGGGTGAGCTGACGCTGTCCCCGGTGGGCCTGTCGGTCACCACGAAGATGGCGCCCGCGAAGTACGCCTCGCAGATGATGGGCGTGTGGTTCCTCGCGGTCACCGCGGGCGACGCGACGACCGGCCTGCTCGCCATCGCCGGGGTCGACCTCAACAGGACGGGCATCGTGGCCCTCCAGGCGGTCCTCGCCGTCCTCGCGGGCGCCGCGGTGTGGATGTACCGCAGGAAGGTCAGGGAACTCATGGGCGACGTGCACTGACGCCCGGGCACATGACATAGAGCCACCTCGTCCTCCGGGACGGGGTGGCTCCTGTCGCTCTCGGGTCTCACCGGGTGCGTCGCCCCGGCATGAACGTGAAGACCGCCGCGCCCAGCAGGACCGCGGTGCCCGCCACCAGGCCCAGGGCCTTCAGGGCGCCGTGGTCTTCGGAACCCGTCGCCGCCAGGCCGCCGCTCGACGAGGACGACGTACCGCCCGAGGTCGAGGAGCCGCCGCTCGCGCCGCCTTCCTGGGCCGTGGTGTCCAGGGTCAGGGAGACCGCTGTACTGTCCGGCTTGCAGGTGGTCGTGGTGCCGAGGGCGGAGATGGTGAGGACGCCCGGGGAGAGGGTCGAGGTGCCGTCGGCGCCCGGCTTGTAGGTGCCGGTGAGGTCGGGGATCTCGATCGGGGCGCCCGACTTGATCGGCGCGGAGTTGGTGGGGCCCTCGACATGCACGGTGCCCTTGTCGGCGCCACCGAGGACGACCTCCATGGAGGGCTTCACCGAGTCCTTGGGGATGTCGACGGGGCTGTCCATCACCGACTTCTTGAACTGCACGGTGAGGTCGTAACTCCCGCCGTTCTTCGTGGCGTTGATCTGGATCGGGGAGGTCGCCCTCTTCTGGCCGATGGGCGACTGGCAGGTGTAGGGGATCTCGACTTCCTTGCCAGTGAAGGAGGTCTGTCCGCTGTCGGTCGCGGACGGGGTCGCGCTGGCGGTCTCCGAGGGGCTCTCGGTCGGCGTCGCGGAGGCCGAGTCGGTGGGGGAAGCCGTGTCCGTCGGGGACGCCGTGTCCGTGGGGTCGGAGGTGCCGTCGCCCGCTGTCACCTGGATCGTCGCCGCCTTCTGGACCGTCTCGGTCGGCGTGCACTTGGTGTCCGTCGACATGGCGTTGACGGTGTAGGCGCCGGGTGTCAGCGTCACCTCGCCCGCCGTCGTCAGCTTCAGCTTGCCCGTCATGTCGGACAGCACCATGGCACCGCCCTTGGGGATCGCCGGGTTCTTCCGCGGGCCCTGCATCGCGATGTCGGCGGTCTGGGCGCCGGCCGCCTTCAACACCCCGGACGGCTGGACCGAGTCGGCGGGCAGGTCGATGATGTCCGGGTTCTTCGAGGCGGCCTGGACGAACTTCCACACGACGTCCACGGTGTCGCCCACCTTGGCCGTGGCCGGCGCGGTGATCTCGACCTTCGTGGTGCCGTCGACGGGGGTGATGCCCGCGGGCGGCACACAGTGCGTCGCGTACGACACCTCCGCCGCCTGCGCGATCCCCGCGGTCAGCCCCAGCAGGGCCCCCGCACCGCCGAGCACCAGCGCGGCCCCCGCCGCGCCCAGCCTCCCGCTGCCGGCCGGTGTGACTCTCCTTCGCTTTCTCACGTGATTCCCTTCCTGGTGGGAGTCGTGGGACTCGTCGGGCTGTCGTCGTGCGGTGCGGAGAGCCGGCCGGCCGTGCCCGGATCGGCGTCCGGGGTGAACCACGGCAGGGTCGGAGTGGAGGGGGGCGCGGCATGGGCGCCCGGCTTCTGGCCGCCGAACTTCGGCAGGCGCAGGGCGAGTTCGGGCAGCCTGAGCCCGCGATGGCGCAGGCCGCCCGCCTTGCGGGGCCGTATCCGGTCCACGATCGCCATGCCGGCGCGGAACAGCGCGGCCGGTACGACGACACAGACCAGGATCCAGAACAGGGTCACGCCCCAGGGCCGGCCCACGCCCCAGGGCTGCTCGGCGAGCATCTTCCCGCCGTACTTCAGCGAGACCGTGTAGTCGCCGTGCGCTCCCGCGCCGAGCTCGACGGGCAGTTTGATCCGCGCCTTCTGACCGGGGGCGAGGGTGCCGCGCCACTCCTGGTCCTCCCACTGCGGGGCGAACACCCCGTGGGAGGTGCCGACCTGGAAGACCGGGTTCTTGACCGGGGAGGTGCCGGCGTTGCCGACGGTGAAGACGAGGGTGCGCGACGGCGGGGCGCCGAACCAGGTCAGCAGTCCGCTGGAGCCGGAGAGCCGGGTGTCGGTGAGCATCGACAGCTGCCCGCCCGTGGGCTGTGCGGGAAGCGGCTCCACGGCGTGCCCGGCCACCTGGAACGCCGCGTCCGCCTGCGCCTTGGCCCCCTCCACCGTCGCCACATGCACCACACAGGGACACGGCACGGGCGGCTCGGACACCGGCAGCTTCTTGCTGAAGGCGCCCCTGGCGTCGGTGGTGACGGCCCGACCGTCGCCGTTGGCACAGGAGTTGGTGCCGCCGATCACTCCGCGCGAGGGCGAGGCCTGTCCGCAGACCAGCAGCATCAGCAGCGCGTGCGCCCGCCAGCCACTGCCACTGACGACGACCGAACCGCCGGTCCCCGCCTGGGACTTGGAGACCCGGACCGACGGCCCGGCCGCCGACGCCCACCCGGCGGTCAGCGGCAGCAGCAGCAGCGCGCACACCACCGGCACCACCGCGATCCGCATCTTGCCGTTCACGTCACCGCTCCCGTCGACTCGACTCGCGTACGCGGGGATCCGGACGGCTCGCCGTCGGAGGTACGACGCCTGCGATGCCGTACGAGAAGCAGCGCGCCGCCTGCCGCGACCGCCCCCGCGGCCTGGGCCACCGCGCCCCAGGGCACGAACCGCGCCGAGGCGCCGGCCGAGTCCCGCGCCCCGCCGGCCGCCGTCACCGTCAGCCGTACGTCCACCGCGTCCAGGGCGGGGTGACCGCGCCAGGGCTCGGTGAGGTGGAGGCGGCGCCCCGGCGGGAGGCGCACGGGCAGGGTGCGCGCGGCCCGGTCGAGGGCGGTGCCGAAGACACCGTCGGCGTGCACCGCGAGGGTCGGCACGAGGGTGGTCGTACCCCTGTTGACCAGGTCGTACGTGATGCGGTCACCGCGCACCGCGACATGCTCCACGGTCACCGCGGCGAGCGCGGGCCCACCGGCCCGCACCCGGACCGCAACCGTGCCCCGCCGCCCGTCCTGGTCCCGGACGACGATCTCCCCGACGCGGTCCCCCCGCGCCCGCACGGTGAAGGGCACGTCGGCACGGGTGCGGGCCGGCACTCTCACCCGGCTCTCGGCGAAGACGACCGCGACCCCGCTGCCGCTCAACCGCACGGTCACCGCCCGCCCGCCGCGGTTGACCACCGACACCGTGTCCTGGAGCACCGCCCCGGGCGCTCCCTCGGCGTAGAAGGAGGGCCGGCCGCCGCCGAAGGGCGCGACCGACCACCCGCCGGCCGCGTGCGCGGCGGGCGAAGCCGCCGAGAGGGCCAGCAGCGGCAGCCCCAGGACGACCAGGGCACGGACGGGCGAGGGCATCGGGCGGCTCCAACGGCCATACGGCGGAGGTCTGGACGATCCGGGCGAGGCGACCTGGGTCCGAGCGGGCGCTCAGCGCCGGACGCGAGCCGTCTGGTTCCTCCGGGTCAGCCACAGCGCCCCCGCCGCCCCGGCGAGCAGCACCGTGCCGCCCAACGTCCCCAGGGCGATGGCGGAGTCGTCGGGCCCGGTCTGCGGCAGGGAACCGCCCGAGTCCGTGCCGCTCTGCGAGGTACCGCCGGTGCCGCCCGAGCCGCCGCTCGCCGTGACCGACAGCGTGAGTGCCGGACCGGGGCTGTTCGACGGCGTGCACGTGGTCGTCGTCCCCAGGGCCTTGATGGTGAGGACACCCGGCGTGAAGGTGACGCTGCCCGTCTTCTTCGGGGTGTACGTACCCGTCAGGTCATTGATCTTGATGGGGGTGTTGGCGGGGATCGCCTCCTGGTTGGCGGGGCCCGAGACGTTCACGGTCCCGCTGTCCGCGCCGCCCAGTTTGATGGTGGCGCTCGGATTCATCGCCCCCTTGCCCAGCTCGACCGGGCTGGAGGAGACACCCTTCTGCCACGACATGGTGATCTTGTAACCGCTGCCGCTCTTGACGCCCTTGATGTCGATCGGTGAGACGGCGCTTTTGTCGCCGATCGGGGTCTTGCACTGGTAGTTGACGTCGACGACGTTGGCCTCGGCCGCGGGGGCGGCGAGCAGCACCGCCGAGCCGGCCAGGGCCGCGACGGACGCGAGCGCGGCGGTTCGATTCCGGTACGACACGTTCCGCTCCCTTGACTCGTTCCTGACGGCACATCAGATTCGGCCGTCAAGGTACGCCCGGGCCCTTGAGGAGGGAAGAGAAGGTGCGCGCCGGAGTTGTGGGGATCCGGCGCGCACGGAAAGGGGTTCGAGTGGAGGAGGTGACCCTCGGTAACCCGAGCTAGACCGCGCCCAGCACGTCCGGCAGCCCCCAGCGCCGCAGCACCTCGGGCACGACCACCGTCCCGTCGGCCCGCTGGTGCTGCTCCAGGATCGCCGGGAGCAGGCGGCTGGTGGCGAGACCCGACGCGTTGAGCGTATGGACGTACGCGGGTCTGCCGCCGCCCTGCGGCCGGTACCGGATGCCACCGCGCCGGGCCTGGTACTCACGGGCGTTCGAGACCGAGCTGACCTCGGCGTAGCCGCCGAGGCTGGGCAGCCAGACCTCCACGTCGTAGGTCTTGGCCTGGGCGGGGCTGGTGTCCCCGGCGGCGAGCCGGGTGACCCGGTGATGCAGACCCAGCCCGGCGACCAACTCCTCCGCGCGGGCCAGCAGTTCGAGCTGTGCCGCCGCCGAGTCCGCCGGCCGGGCGAACTGGAACAGCTCGACCTTGTTGAACTGGTGGCCGCGCAGGGTGCCCCGCTCCGCCGTCCGGTAACCGCCGCTCTCCCTGCGGTAACAGGGCGTGTAAGAGACGTACTTGAGCGGCAGCTCCCGCTCGTCGAGGGTCTCGCCGCGGTGCAGGTTGACCAGGGCGGTCTCGGCGGTGGGGAGGAGGAAGTGCCCGTCGTCCGTGCGGAAGACCTCGTCGGCGAACTTGGGGAACTGGCCCGCCGTATAACCCGCTTCGTAGGTCAGCAGATGCGGTGGGAGGACGAACTCGTAGCCGGCCCGTCGGTGGGCGTCGAGGAAGTGGTTGAGCAGCGCCCACTCCAGGGCCGCCCCCTGGCCGCGGTAGATCCAGTAGCCGTTGCCGGCGAGTGCGGTGCCGCGTCCGTGGTCGACCAGCCGCAGGTCCTGGGCGAGGGCCATATGGTCCTTGGGACGGAAGGCGAACTCCGGGCGCTCCCCCGCGGTCCGTACGACTTCGTTGTTCTCCTTGCCGCCGGCGACCACGTCGTCGTCCGGAAGGTTGGGCAGGGCGTCGAGGAACTCCTGGTGTCTTCCGGCGAGTTCGGCGAGCCGGGCCTCCGCGTCGGCGAGGCGGCCGGCGAGGGCCCTCGCCTCGGCCCGGAGTTCCTCGACCTGGAGTTCCTCGGCCGCCTGCCCGCCGCGGCGCCGTACCGCGATGTCCGCCGAGAGGCGCCGCCGCTCGCCGCGCAGCCGCTCCACGGCGGTGCGCGCCTCGCGGAAGGCGGTGTCCAGGGCGAGGAAGGCGGGGATGTCGGCGTCGACGGCGCGTTTGCGCAGACCGGCGCGGACCTGGTCGGGATGGTCGCGGATGAGGGTGACGTCGAGCATGGTGCGCTCCGTCCGGTGCTGCCGGAACGGCACACGGCCGCCCCGGGGTGGGTCCCTCGGGGCGTGGGCGAGAGGGTGCTCGCGGTGCCACCACGCCTTCACCGTCGTACACACGTACGCACGTACACACATGCACAGGCACATATGTGCACAGCACGGGTCACGACGGTCTCGTCGCGGCCCGATGACGGGGGCCGGCCGGCGGGGCATTTCCTCCCCGCACTCGGGAGTGGATTCACCGCGGCCCGTGCGGGCTCCCGGTTACTTGTCTCCGTCAGCGCGTTGCCGACGAGGGTAGAGCAGCGCCTCGGGGCGAGGGAACCGAATTACGCGGGGGTGCCGAGCTCCGCCCAGACCGCCTTGCCGGCCACTCCGGGCGTCCGCACGACCCCCCAGTCCAGGCACAGACGCTGCACGATGAACATGCCGTGGCCGCCGGGGCGGCCCGCGCGGTGCGGGGTGCGCGGGGTCGGCTGGCCGGTGCCGCGGTCGGCGACCTCCAGGCGGATCACCTTGTTGTCGAGGGTGATCCGCAGCTCGCTGGGGCCCTCGGCGTGCAGACAGGCGTTGGTCACCAGCTCGGAGACGACGAGCAGGACGTCCTCGGCGGCGGCCCGGCGGTCGGCCGTGTCGGCGGGCAGCCAGCCCCACGCGTACAGCGCCTGGCGGGTGAAGTCGCGGGCGAGCGGGACGACGCCGCTGGTCCCCTCGAAGTCCAGTCTGCGGGCCTGTCGCCCCCCGGACGACACGGATGACGACACGGACCGACCCGACGACGCGCCGTCCTCTTCGGACGTCCCGCCCGCGGGTGCGCCCCCCTCGGACGTCCCGGAAGCGCCGCTGGGCTCCGGGCCGCGGTCGCCCGGCGGGTAAGGCCGGGTGGTGCTCATCAGCGCTTCACCTCACCGATTCACCGGTTCACGATTCAAGAGTCTGTACGGAGTCAACAGTCTGTACGTGTTTCGGCGGTTGATCCGCCAGTTGTCTGCCGACATGTTCAGGATGTCTCCTGCCCGACCGAACCGGCAGAACACCCCCTGTTTCGGCACGGACGGCGCGCCGCCCGGAAAGTGCCGGTCACACAGAGGTCGGCGGGGCGGGGCACAGAGTGCCGACCACCCCGCCGGGCCGGGCTCAGCCGGCTTCGTCGGACAGGGCCGCCTCGAGCGTGTCGTGGACGGTGAAGACCGCCTCCGCCCCCGTGATCTCGAAGACCCGCGCCACCACCGGGAGCATCCCGGCGAGCGTGACCCCGCCACCGGCGGCCTCGGCCTTCAGCCGGGCCCCCAGCAGCACGTTCAGCCCCGTGGAGTCGCAGAACTCCAGTCGTGCGCAGTCCACGACCAGCCGGTTGAATCCTTTGGCGAGGCAGTCCTCGAGCGGCTCCCGCAGCAGATCGGCGGTGTGGTGATCCAACTCACCCGCCGGTGTCACGACTGCGCTGGAGCCCTCTTCCCTGACCTCCACCAGAAGCCGGCCAGACTGTGCGCTGCCGACCGTCCCGCGGTCCATGCCGCCTCTCTCTCCCGACGTCGTGGGCTGCTGACGTACGCCCTCGAACACTACGCCTTCCTCACACTCTCCGACACCCGAACAACCGCACGAAAACGGACATATCCCCACGTAGAGCACTTGCGGCGGCGGTGGGAAAGCGGGTAGGGCTAGTAGAGATACGTAACCGACACGGCCGGCTTTGGAGGCGCCGCACACCGCAGTGCACGCAAGGCTTCGGCAGCCCGATGCCGAGAACGATGGAGGACATCATGTCACCCCGGCTCGACGCACCCGCACCCCACACCCGGCAGGCGACGTCGACACCCCCTCCGGAACATGACGACACGGACCTGCTCGCCGGCCTTCCGGAGATCCCCCCGTTCGACGAGGTGGGCCCGGTCGACGCACGAGCGCTGTCCAAGACCCTCTTCGAGCGGCTGGAGTCGCTGGAGGAAGGCACGTACGAATACTCGTACGTCCGCAACACCCTCGTCGAACTGAACCTCGCGCTGGTCAAGTTCGCCGCCTCCCGCTTCCGCTCGCGCAGCGAGCCGATGGAGGACATCATCCAGGTCGGCACGATAGGCCTGATCAAGGCGATCGACCGGTTCGAGCTCTCCCGGGGCGTCGAGTTCCCCACCTTCGCGATGCCGACCATCGTCGGGGAGATCAAGCGCTTCTTCCGTGACACCTCGTGGTCCGTGCGCGTCCCGCGCCGGCTGCAGGAGCTGCGCCTCGACCTGGCCAAGGCCGGTGACGAGCTGTCCCAGAAGCTGGACCGGGCGCCGACCGTGGCGGAGCTCGCGGAGCGCCTCGGCCTCACCAGGGACGAGGTCGTCGAGGGCATGGCGGCGTCGAACGCGTACACCGCCTCCTCGCTGGACGCCCAGCCGGAGGAGGACGACTCCGAGGGCGCGCTCGCGGACCGGATCGGGTACGAGGACCACGGCCTGGAGGGCATCGAGTACGTCGAGTCGCTCAAGCCGCTGATCGCCGAACTCCCCTCGCGGGACCGGCAGATCCTCTCCCTGCGCTTCGTCGCGGGCATGACCCAGTCGGAGATCGGCGAGGAACTCGGCATCTCCCAGATGCATGTCTCACGGCTGCTGTCGCGCACACTGGTGCGGCTGCGCAAGGGGCTGACGCTGGAGGAGTGACCGTGACCGCCCGGGTGACGGTTTCCCGAAAGTTCTTTCCCGGCCGGCGGCCACTGTGACCAGGACAGGTCACAGTGGCCGCTTTCGTTACCCACAGAAACCCTTTCACCAGAGGTTCGCTTCCATCACTATGGGCTCCCAATGCCCACCGGCAGGTCAGGTCTCCGGCGGGCAAGGGCGCAAGGAGGCGGATGCCGATGGCTCGGGCCGACCGGACCGACAACGGCGTCGAAGGCGGAACAGGGATCGCCGATACCGAGGGTGCGGCCGATGTGCGGCTCGTGGAGCTGCTGCGGACCAGCACCGTCACCGCGTATCCCGCCCTGCAGGAACTCCGCGCCCGGCACCGGCCCGCGGTGCTCGCCTACGCCCGGCTGTGCACGACGAGCGACTCGACGGCCGGTCAACTGGCCGCACAGGCCTTCACCATGGCGGCGCGTCAGATCGCGGGCGGCTCCGAACCACTTGTCCCGCTGCGCCATGAACTCCTGCTGCTGACCGCCCGCTCGGCCGCCTCCTGGGCCTACGACGAGCGGGTCGCGGGCCTCGACCCCGGCCTGCTGCTGACGCTGGGCGCACCGGACCCCGAGGGCCCGGTCCCGCCCCTCCTCGGCGCCTTCCAGTCCCTCCCCAGCCGCGCACAGGGCCTGATCTGGTACGGCGTGGTGGACCGCGAACCCCATGAGCGCACCGCCGTCCTCCTCGGGCTCACCCCCGAGGACGTCGCCCATGAGATCCCGTTCGCCCTCCAGGCCATGGCCCACGCCTGTCTCCGCTCCCGTCTGGCCGCCTCCTCCGATCCCCGCTGCGGCAACTTCGGCCGCCTCATCGAGGAGTCGGTACGGCCCGACAACCCCCGCGACAGTGCCGATCTGCGCGCCCACATGGTCCACTGCGTCCACTGCACGGCTGCCCACGCGGAACTGACGGCCCTGCGCGACGCCCCGCGCAGGGCCCTCGCCGAGGGGCTGCTGCCGTGGGCGGGGACGCCGTACGCGATCCGCGACGAGCCGCGTCCGCAGACGACACGCAGGTCGGCGGCGGGTGCCAGGAGGGCCAAGCCCCTCGCGGGAGCGACGGCCTGGCCGCCCTCCCGGCGGGTGCTGCTCACCTCGCTCGCCGTCGCCGTCGCCCTCACCCCGCTGCTGGTCCTCCTGCTCTCCCGGATCGGCGGCTCACCGGCCGGGTCCTCCCGGCAGGCGGCGGGCGCGACCGGCGCGCCCACGAGCGTGCCACCGGTGACGGCGGACGTCTCGCCCACGCCTTCCGCCTCCCCGTCCGCCTCCGCCTCCGCGAGCACCTCCCCTTCCCCCACCCGGAGTCCGTCCCCCTCCAAGTCGGCGAAGCCCAGTCCCTCCCCCGCCGCGCACGCCCCGAACGGCACCTACGCCCAGATCGTGAACGCCTCCACCGGCCGCTGCCTCGACATCCGTGACGGCGACCTCGCGGACGGCACAGACGTCGTCACGGCCCCCTGCACCTCCTCCGACACCCAGCGCTGGCGGGTCGACACGGCCCGCGGGGTGGTCCAGTCGTACGCCGACTCGGACTACTGCCTCGACAGCCGGGGCGACGTCGACAAGGGCGTCGGCATCTGGGAGTGCGCCTCGGTCAGCGGCGACCACGGCCAGAACCTGAGGTTCACGGTGGACCCGGACGGCGTGATCCGCCCGGCGATCGCCATCGAGACCGGGGTGACCCCGGCGGGCGGGGACGGGGTGGCGGTGCGGCCGCTGGACGGAGGTGCCGCGCAGCGGTGGCGGGCGGGGGCGCGGTGACGGGCCGGGGCGGGCTCAGCCCTGGTGGACGCCCCGTCGCCATACGTCGGTGACCAGCGGTACGCCCGGCCGGTAGGCCAGATGGACATGGCTCGGCGCGTCGAGGGCGATGAGGTCCGCGTACGCGCCCGGCGTCAGGCAGCCGATGTCGTCGCGCCGGAGTGCCGCCGCGCCGCCCGCCGTGGCCGACCAGACCGCCTCGTCCGGGGTCATCCGCATGTCCCGTACCGCGAGAGCGATACAGAAGGGCACGGAGGAGGTGAAGGACGAGCCGGGGTTGCAGTCCGTGGAGAGGGCGACCGTGACGCCGGCGTCGAGGAGCCGTCGGGCGTCCGGCCATTCGGCGCGGGTGGAGAACTCGGCGCCGGGCAGGAGCGTGGCCACCGTGTCGCCGTTGGCCAGGGCGTCGATGTCGGCGTCGGTGAGGTGGGTGCAGTGGTCCGCGCTGGCGGCGTCCAGTTCGACCGCCAGCTGCACGCCGGGTCCGTAGGAGAGCTGGTTGGCGTGGATGCGCGGGTGCAGGCCCCTGGCCTTGCCGGCGGTGAGGATCGCCCGGGCCTGGTCGCCGTCGAAGGCGCCCTTCTCGCAGAACACGTCGATCCAGCGGGCGTACGGGGCGCAGGCGTCGAGCATCTCGCCGGTGACCAGGGCGACATAGGCCGCCGGGTCGTCGGCGTGGTCCGGGGGGACGATGTGCGCGCCGAGGTACGTCACCTCGTCGGTGTGCCGGGCCGCGATGCGCAGGGCGCGCGACTCGTCCTCGACGGTCAGGCCGTAGCCCGACTTGGTCTCGAACGTCGTCGTGCCCTGGCGGAGGGCCTCGGCGAGGTACCGGGTGAGGTTGGCCTCCAGCGCCTCGTCGGTCGCGGCGCGGGTGGCGGCGACGGTGGTCCGGATGCCGCCCGCGGTGTAGGTGCGACCGGACATGCGGGCGTTGAACTCCTGCGTCCGGTCGCCCGCGAAGACCAGGTGGGAGTGGGAGTCGACGAAGCCCGGCAGGACCGCCCGGCCACCGGCGTCGACCCGGTTGTCAGTGGCGGGTGCTTTGCTTGATTCACCGGTCCACACGACACGGTCGCCCTCGATGACGACGGCCGCGTCCTGGATCAGACCGAGAGGGGATCCGTCGCCCAGGGAGGGGGAGTTGGTGACCAGCGTGGCGATGTTGGTGATGACGGTGCTGCTGCTCATGGCGTCCTCGTGGGTGGTCGTCAGGCGCGGAGGGCTTCGACCGCCCGCGCGAGGGCTTGCGGCACATCCGGTACGAGCGTGTGCGCCCCGTCGCGTACGACGTGCCGTCCGCCCACGATCGTGTGACGTACGTCCGCTGCCGTCGCGGCGAATACGGCCGTCTCGGCGCCCAGCCTGGGCAGCGGGCCCGCCGTCCTGACCGAGTCCAGGGCGATCGTCGTGAGGTCGGCGAGCGCGCCCTGCTCGATCGTCCCCGCCTCGTCCCAGCCGAGGGCGGCGTGACCGTCGGCGGAGGCGGCGCGCAGAAGGGCCGCCGCCGTCCAGTGGCCGCGGGTGCGGCTGTGCAGGCGTTCGTTCAGCTCCATGGCGCGGGCCTCTTCGAGCAGGTCGATGACGGCGTGGCTGTCGGAGCCGAGCGAGAGCGGAGAGCCCTCGTTCTGCAGGGCCACTGCGGGTCCGATGCCGTCCGCGAGGTCCCGTTCGGTCGTCGGGCACATGCAGGTGCCGGTGCCGCTGCCGCCGATGAGGGAGATGTCCTCGGCCGTGAGGTGGGTGTTGTGGACGCCGGTGGTGCGCGGCCCGAGCACCCCGTGCAGGGCAAGGAGCTGGGTGGGGGTGCAGCCGTGGACCTCCCGGCAGGCGTCGTTCTCGGCGGTCTGCTCGGACAGGTGCACATGGAGGGGGGCCCGCCGCTCCTCGGCCCACCGCGCCACGGTCGTCAACTGGTCGGCGGGCACGGCCCGTACGGAGTGGATGGCCGCCCCGATCCGCGCGTGATCCCGTTCCTTGAGAAGTGAACAGCGTTCGGCCCAGGCCTCCGCGCTGCCGTCGGAGAAGCGGAGCTGATGGGTGTTGGGCGCCTGTCCGAAGCCGGAGGAAAGATAGGCGGTGTCGAGGAGGGTGACGCGGATACCGGCGTCGGCGGCAGCGGCGATCAGAGCCTCGCCCATCGCGTTCGGGTCGGCGTAGGGAGTGCCGCCGGGCGCGTGGTGGACGTAGTGGAACTCGCCGACGGAGGTCACGCCCGCCAGGGCCATCTCGGCGTACACCGCGCGGGCGAGGGCGTGATAGCTCTCCGGGGTCAGCCTGTCGGCGACGGAGTACATGACCTCGCGCCAGGTCCAGAAGGTGCCGGAGCCGACCTGGACGGTGCCGCGCAGGGCGCGGTGGAAGGCGTGCGAATGGGCGTTGGCGAGACCCGGGAGGGTCAGTCCGCGCAGGATCTCCGCACCGGGGGGCGGGGTGGGCACGTCCGTGCGGACGGCCGTGATCCGGCCGCCCGCGACCTCGACGGCGACACCCGGCTCGACGTGGGTGTCGAGCCAGGCGTGTTCCAGCCAGTAGGTCTTCGAGTTCACCCGCAGGCCAGTCCTTCCAGTACGTCGGCGAGGGCGAGCACTCCGGCCACGCAGTCCTCCTCGGCGGCGGACTCGGCCGGGGAGTGCGAGACGCCCGTGGGGTTGCGCACGAACAGCATGGCGGTCGGGACGCTGCCGGAGAGAATCCCGGCGTCGTGTCCGGCTCCGGTGCCCAGGACGGGGACCGTGATGTCGCCGTCCCGGCTCTTGCCGAGGATGCGGGCGAGTTCGTCGCGCAGGGCGTGGTCGAACTCGACGACGGGCGTGAAGGACTCCCGGACGACGTCGAGGGCGATGCCGTGCGCCTCGGCGTACTCCTGGGCGGCCCGTTCGATGCCGCCCACGACGAGGTCGAGGGTGGCCTGGTCCTCGGCGCGTGAGTCGAGCCAGCCGCGCACCAGGGAGGGGATGGCGTTGACGCCGTTCGGCTCGACGGAGATCTTGCCGAAGGTGGCGACGGCGCCGGCGAGCCCGGCCTCACGGCGGGCGGCGAGCACGGTCTCGGCGTACGTCAGCATCGGGTCGCGCCGGTCCACGAGGCGGGTGGTGCCGGCGTGGTTGGCCTCGCCCCGGAAGTCGAACCGCCAGCGGCCGTGCGGCCAGATGGCGCTGGCGATGCCGACCCGGTCGCCGGAGAGGTCCAGCGCCCGGCCCTGTTCGACATGCAGCTCGACGAAGGCACCGATGCGGGCGAGCCGCTCGGGGTCGGCACCGATGCCCTCGGGGTCGTGTCCGGCGGCCTCCATGGCCCGGGGCAGGCTGATCCCGTCCCCGTCGGTCAGCCGGTGCGCCTGCTCGACGGTGAGCTGCCCCGCGGTCAGCCGCGACCCGACACAGGCGAGCCCGAACCGGGCGCCCTCCTCGTCGCCGAAGTTGACGATGGCGAGCGGCTTGGTGAACTGCGCTCCCCTCCAGCGGAGTTCGTCGAGCGCGGCGAAGGAGGACACGACCCCGAGCGGCCCGTCGAAGGCCCCGCCGTCCGGCACGGAGTCCAGATGCGACCCGGTGACGACGGCGTCCCCGGCGGCGGGGTCACCGAGCCAGGCCCACTGGTTCCCGTTCCGGTCGACCTCGTAGTGCAGCCCGCGCCGCTCGGCCTGCTCCCTGAACCAGTCCCGGCACTCGCTGTCGGCACCGGTCCAGGCGTAGCGGCGGTACCCCTTGGAGCCGGGGTGCCGCCCGATGGGCAGCAGCTCGCGCCACATGTCCTGGAAGGATCCGCCGAGCCGCGGGGGGTCGTCGCGCAGGGCGGAGGAGTTGCCGCGCTCCGTCACGCCGTCTCACCTTCACGCATGGGCACCCGCACGCCCCGCTCGTCCGCCACCGACTCCGCGATGTCGTAGCCCGCGTCCACGTGCCGGATGACACCCATCCCGGGGTCGTTGGTCAGCACCCGCCGGACCTTCTCGCCGCCCAGCTTGGTGCCGTCGGCCACCGTGACCTGGCCGGCGTGGAGGGAGCGACCCATGCCGACGCCGCCGCCGTGGTGGATGGAGACCCACGAGGCGCCGGAGGCCACGTTGACCATGGCGTTCAGCAGCGGCCAGTCGGCGATCGCGTCGGAGCCGTCGAGCATGGCCTCGGTCTCGCGGTACGGGGAGGCGACGGACCCGGCGTCGAGGTGGTCGCGGCCGATGGCCAGCGGCGCCGCCAGCTCGCCGCTCGCGACCATGTCGTTGAACCGCTCGCCGGCCTTGTCCCGCTCGCCGTAGCCGAGCCAGCAGATGCGCGCGGGCAGGCCCTGGAAGTGGACGCGCTCACCGGCCATCTTGATCCAGCGGGCGAGGGACTCGTTCTCCGGGAAGAGCTCCAGGATCGCCTTGTCGGTCTTGGCGATGTCGGCCGGGTCGCCGGAGAGGGCCGCCCAGCGGAAGGGGCCCTTGCCCTCGCAGAAGAGGGGGCGGATGTAGGCGGGGACGAAGCCGGGGAAGGCGAACGCCCGGTCGTATCCGGCGAGTCGGGCCTCGCCGCGGATCGAGTTGCCGTAGTCGAAGACCTCGGCGCCGGCGTCCATGAAGCCGACCATGGCCTCGACGTGCCTGGCCATCGCCTCGCGGGCGCGGGCGGTGAAGCCGGCCGGATCCTTGGCCGCCGCGTCCGCCATGTCCTCGAAGTCGATGCCCAGCGGCAGATAGGCCAGCGGGTCGTGGGCCGAGGTCTGGTCGGTGACGATGTCGATGGGGGCGCCCATGGCGAGGAGCTGGGGGACGATCTCGGCGGCGTTGCCGAGGACGCCGATGGAGAGCGGACGGCGGGCGTCCCGGGCCTCGGTGGCCAGCTGGAGGGCGTGGTCGAGGGAGTCGGCCCGCACATCCAGGTACCGGTGCTCGATGCGGCGCTCGATGGCGCGCGGGTCGCAGTCGATACAGATCGCGACGCCGTCGTTCATCGTGACCGCGAGCGGCTGGGCGCCGCCCATCCCGCCGAGGCCGGCGGTCAGCGTGATGGTCCCCGCGAGCGTGCCACCGAACTTCTTGGCGGCGACGGCGGCGAAGGTCTCGTAGGTGCCCTGGAGGATGCCCTGGGTGCCGATGTAGATCCAGGAACCGGCGGTCATCTGGCCGTACATGGTCAGGCCGAGGGCCTCCAGGCGGCGGAACTCCTCCCAGGTGGCCCAGTCGCCGACCAGGTTGGAGTTGGCGATGAGGACGCGAGGCGCCCACTCGTGGGTCTGCATCACGCCGACCGGGCGGCCGGACTGGACCAGCATGGTCTCGTCCTGCTTCAGGGTCCTCAGCGTGCGCACCATGGCGTCGAAGGAGCGCCAGTCACGGGCGGCCTTGCCGGTGCCGCCGTAGACGACGAGCTTGTCGGGGTGTTCGGCGACCTCGGGGTCCAGGTTGTTCTGCAGCATCCGCAGGGCGGCTTCCTGCTGCCATCCCAGGGCGCTCAGTTCCGTACCGCGCGGTGCTCGTACGGGGCGGGGTCCTGACATGGTCTGCCTCCTAGCGGATTATTGATGCCGTTATTCACATCCTGACGTCCTGAATAGAGCTAGTCAATAGAACCGGTGGGCAGCATGGGTACGTCACAGATGTTTGGCTGGACGCATGGACGCGGGCGACGACATCACGGGGGGCGTTGTGGGCTACGGGAACGGCGGCCGGACGGACGGTGCCGCGCGGCGTGACGAAGCGGTGCGGGCGGCCGTGGAGCGGGGTCTGCTCGGACCGGGCACGCCCATTCTGGGCCTGCTGGACGTCGTGGGCATCCGGGAGTCCGCGGCCGAGCTGCGGGCGGCGTTCGACGCGGTGGTGGCGCCCGGCACCCCGGTGCTGCACGCCTTCGCGGTCAAGGCGACCCCGCTGGTGCCGGTGGTACGGCTGCTGCGCGAGGAGGGGCTGGGCGCCGAGGTGGCGAGCCCCGGCGAGCTGGCGCTGGCGCGGGCGGCGGGAGTGCCGCCGCACCTCACGGTGCTGGACTCGCCCGCCAAGACACCGGCCGAGCTGCGGGAGGCGCTGGCGCTCGGGATCGCCGTCAACGCGGACAACCCCCAGGAGCTGGACCGGATCGACGCCCTGATCCGGTCGGCCACCAGCCGCTCACCGATCGGAATCCGGGTGAACCCGCAGGTCGGCGGGGGTTCCATCGGAGCCACCTCGACGGCGACGGCCACCTCGAAGTTCGGGGTGGCGCTGCGGGACGAGGGGGCGCGGGAGTGGGTCGTACGGGCGTACGCGGACCGCCCGTGGCTGACGCGGCTGCACGCGCACACCGGATCGCAGGGCATCCCGCTGTCGCTGATGGCGCAGGGAGTGGCCGAGGTCTTCGCGCTCGCCGAGGAGATCAACCGCCGTCTCGGGCGGCCGCAGATCGACACCCTGGACATCGGCGGCGGGCTGCCGGTGAACTTCGGCTCCGATGTGACGACGCCCACGTACGCGCAGTACGCGCGGCTGCTGCGGGAGGCGGTGCCGGGGCTGTTCGACGGGCGGTACGGGCTGGTGACCGAGTTCGGACGGTCGCTGCTGGCCAAGCACGGAACCGTGGTGGCGCGGGTGGAGTACGCCAAGAGCGCGGGCGGCCGGCCCGTCGCGGTGACCCACGCGGGGGTGCAGGTGGCGACGCGGACGGTGTACGTACCAGCGTCGTGGCCGCTCAGGATCGCCGCGTACGACGCGAAGGGGCGGCCGAAGGAGGGGCCCGCGGTGGTGCAGGACGTGGCGGGGCCGGCCTGTTTCGCGGGGGACCTGCTCGCCGAGGGACGGGCGCTGCCGTTGCTGGAGCAGGGTGACTACGCGGCGGCGCTGGACACGGGCGCGTACTACTTCGCGCACCACTACGCGTACAACTCCCTCGCCCGGCCCGGCATTCACGGCTTCGCACCGGACGGTTCGGGGGGAGTCGCCTTCGCGACCGTGCGGGAGGAACAGCGGCTGGACGAGATCGTGGCCGAGTCGGGTGGGGCGCACGCGGGCGCGCTCACCGCCCTCCGTACCCCCGAGCGCCGTTGACGCACACCCATGGATCCGCGGTTCAACTGCTGGTCCGCGTGCTGGTGCGACCGCGGTTCCAACAGGGCGGGAAACAGGGCGAGTCGACCCACCTTAGTCCTCCGGAGCATGTTCCACCGGAAAATGCCAGATCCCTCACCCGCCGCGCACACGTTGCGTAGTTTCGGCGTCACTCAGCCGAACCCCAGGCGGGAGGGGAGCCACGGTGCCCGGAATCGACGAGTGCCTGCTGGAAGCCATGCGACTGCCCGGCGCGCGCGGCGCCGCGCTGATCGACTGGACCAGCGGGCTGGCCCTGGGCAGCGTGGGCGAGTCGCCGGGCGGCGACCAGGAGGCGGCCGCCGCGGAGGCCGCCGAGATCGCGCGGCTGGCCGCCGAGCAGCACGCGTTCGCGCCCGCCGACGACCCCGGGGCGGAGGACGCGCCGGACGCCGACCCGGCCGATCCGCCGGTCGAGGACCTGATCGTCAGCAACCGGGACAGCTACCACGTGCTGCGGTTCGTGGGGTCCTCCTTCGACGGCAGCTTGTTCCTGCATCTGTGGCTGGCCCGTACGGAGGGCAATCTGGCGATGGCCCGCATCCGGCTGGGCGAGATGGCGGAACGGCTGGTGCTGGCATGACCGCCGTCCACATGACCGAGCCACCGCGGCTGCCGGTGCGCAAGAAGGTGGCCGCCGCCGAGCGCGGCTGGGGCGGGGTCTCGCCGATGCTGACCCGGCTCGCCGCCGAGCGGGCCACCGGCGTCCTGTTCCGTGAGCACGGCACCCTGCACCTCGCCGAGGGTCTGGTGGTGCACGCCGAGAGCCCGTGCGCGCCCGGCCTGGAAGCCCTTCTGACGGCCCACGGCACGCTCGCCGCCGAGGCCTGGCAACAGGCGCTCGGCGAGTCGGCGGCCGACGCCCCCGTCAGCCACGCCGACCACCCCGTGGGCGACCTCGGCCACCACGCCGGTCTCCGGCTGGTCGACGCGGGCCGGCTGGCCCTCGGCGCCTTCGAACTGTGCCGGCTGACGGCCCTGTACGACGCCGCGTACTTCGTCCTCGCCCCGAGCTCGACCCCCGGCCGCTTCCGCTACGGCACCGCGCACACGCCCCCGGGCACGGTCCGGCCGGTCCCCGTGGCCGCCCTGGAGCGCGAGACCCTGCGCCGCCGCGACCTCCTGCACCGCATCTGGCCCGACCCGGCCACCGACGAGGCCCCGCTCACCCTCACCGACCTCCCGGCGGCACCCTCGCTGACCCGCCGACAGCGCACGGTCCTGGCCCAGGCGAACGGCACCCGTACCGCGTCGGACATAGCCAGAGCCCTGGGCCACCTGGCCTTCCACACCCTGGTGGACGTCAGACGCCTGACGGCGGCGGGCGTCCTGACGCCGGTACGCCGACCCGACACGGAGCCGGCACGGCCACAGCCACCCGGCCGGCACAGACAGGACGGCCCGTGGGAGCCACCGCCGCCGAGCCGGGAACCGTCGCCCGCGGCCCCCGGCCACCCCCTGCCGAACACCGGGCAGACACCACCCGGCCCGGGCCAGCCGCCACCGCTGCCCCGCCGGGGCGAGGCGTCCCCCGAACCAGGCCGTGAGCATCCGTACCGCACGGCGGAACGGGTGGGCACGGCCGGACCCGCGCCCGGCGCGCGGACGCCCGCCCACACCGAACGGCCGCCCTCCCGACCGCCGTCGTCCGAACCGCCGCACCCCGACCCCCACATCACGCTGCTGAAGAGGCTCAGAGATGCGCTGGAGGCCCTTTGACCGGTTCGAGAGGAGACCCCCGATGGCTCCCGATCCTCATATCCTCGACGAGCTCCGCCGGTTGAGGGCCCGCGTCCCCCAGCTCACCGGCGCCCTCGCGACCGCCGTCGACGAGGTCGTCCTCGCCCAGGACACCCCCGGTGTCGACCCCCAGGGCGTGGCCGCGCTCACCGCGGCCACGCACGCCGCCGCCGTGAAGCTGGCGGACGCGAGCGGCCAGGGAGACTTCCGCGAGCTGCTCGTCCGCGGGATGTACGGCTATGTGGCGACGTTCACCGCGGGCGGGGGCACCGCCGCGCCCGCCGTACTGACCCTGCTCGCCCAGGACCGGGTGAACGTCGGCCGGCTGCTGTTGGAGGGCCGCCGGGCCGCCACGCGTATCGCCGAGCTCCTCGACACCCACGGCGCACCGGCGGGCCGCGCCAAGCAGCCCAGGCCCGCCAAACCGGCCGCCGCCAAGACGACCGGCACCCGGACCAGAACCCCGCGCGCGCCACGCACCACCACGACCACCAACGCGCGCTCCACCACCGAAAGTTGAAAAGGAACCGAGGAACACACTCATGGCCAACACGGAAACCTGTCTGAAGGAAGCCCTCGCCTCCATCGAGGGCGCGACCGGCGTCGCACTCGTCGACTACACCAGCGGCATGGCGCTGGGCACGATGGGCGGCAGCAAGAGCTTCGACCTGAACGTCGCCGCCGCCGGCAACACCGACGTGGTGCGCGCCAAGATGCGCACGATGGAGCACCTCGGGCTGAAGGGCCAGATCGAGGACATCCTGATCAGCCTCTCCGACCAGTACCACCTGATCCGGCTGATCGCCGGAAGGGGCGGCAACGGCCTCTTCCTCTACCTGGTGCTCGACGCCAAGCGGTCCAACCTGGCGATGGCGCGCCACCAGTTGAAGAGGATCGAGGAGGACCTGGAGGTCTAGCCGGCCGCACGGGTCACACGGGTGCCGCGGTGCGGCGTCGCGCCCCTCCGGGGGCCGCGTCGCCCGCCGCGACACCCGTGCTGCGGTAGGCCTTCACCGTCCTGCCGGCGGGTCGCCCGCCGTCCCCGGCGAGCCAGTCGACCCGCACCCACAGCAGGGCGTCCAGATCCCGCTCGCGCCGCCCGAGCCAGGCGGCCTTCAGCCGGAGGCCCGTACCGGCACCGGCGAGCAGCATCCCGCCCGCGGCCGGTACGACGAGGGAGGCGCCGAGCGCCCCCACGAACGCGAGCAGCAGCCACCAGCGGTGTCCGCGCCGCCAGTTGCGCACACTCACGGCACGGTCCTGCAGCACGTCGTGCTTGCCGGCGCGGGCCGCCGAGCGGGCGAGCCCCATGTAGCGCTTGCGGCGCGTGTACGACACCACGGCCGCCGCCACCACGAACAGCGCGGCCCCCGCCGGCACACCGATCCCGCGCCCGGTGACGCCCGGCACCAGCACTCCGACGCCGGCCGCGAACACCCCGGCCCACCACAGCGGCGCGGCTCCGGCCCGTACGACGACGGCCACCCGAGCCAGCCCCTGGGCCCTGCCCTCTGCGCGTGCCACGTCCGTCCTCCCGTCTCACCTCGGTACGGCATCCGTGAGACGCACGCTAACCAGCAAACGTGAGAGGGATCTGAAAACGGCCGCCCGGGACGACCGCCTCGCAAAGACGCCGTTGCCGGTCCCTACTCCACGAACAGCCCGCGCGCCGCCGCCCGGGCGTCGAACTCCTCCAGCCGGGCCTGTGCGTCCGGCAGGTCGTCGCACATCGCCTCCAGCAGGACACGGCCCAGCAGCATCGGCGCGCAGGCGGTGTCGAAGGCGAGACCGGTGCCGACGGCGGCGGGCAGCAGGAGGTCCGACACCTTGGCGACCGGCGCGAACGCGGAGTCCGCCACGGTCACCACCGTCAGGCCCGCCTCCTTCGCGAAGGCCAGGGTGTCCACCACCTCGCGCGGGTGCCGGGGCAGCGCGAAGCACAGCAGGGCGGTGGCCCCGGCGCGCACGGCGGCCTCGATCCGGTCCTGGATCATCGTGCCGCCCTCGTTGAGCAGCCGGACGTCCGGGTGGACCTTGGCGGCGAAGTAGGCGAAGCCGTAGGCCTGGGAGGCGGCGGCGCGCAGCCCCAGCACGGGCAGCGGCCGGGAGGCGGCCAGCAGCCGCCCGGCCCGCCGCACGGGCCGCGGGTCGGCCAGCAGCTCCGCCAGGTGCCGCAGATTCTCGATCTCGGCCTCGACGGCCTGCTGGTACTCGTTGTACGAGCCCGGCTCGGCGCTCTGCTCGCTGGGCGCGACCTCGCGCAGGTGCTTGCGCAGGGCGGGGTAGCCGTCGAAGCCGAGGGCGACGGCGAAGCGGGTGACGGAGGGCTGGCTGACCCCGGCCAGCTCGGCCAGCTCCACGCTGGAGAGGAACGGCACGTCGGCGGCCTTGCGCACCATGCTGTGCGCGATGCGCCGCTGGGTCGGTGTCAGCCGGTGCCCCTCGAAGAGCGCCTGCAGCCGGGCGGCCGGGCTGTCGGGCACCCCGGTGCCCGTACCGTCGTCGCCCACACCGTTGCCCTCGCCCGTGCCCACGCCGGCGCTCACATCCGTGCTCCTCTCCACGCTCATGCCCCGCTCCCCCTCCAGATGTCCGTGAACCGGTCCAGCAGCCCGGCCGCCGCCGTCACGTCCTGTGTGAGCGGCCGGTCGGCCTGGTCCCGCGCCAGCACCGACTCGGCGAGCTCCAGCGCCCGGCCCACCGGAAGCTCCGGATCGGGCCTGAGGTCACGCTGGTGCAGCGCCCGTACGGCGGCGACGAGTTCGCAGCCGACGACGAGACGGTACGCACGGCAGGCGCGCAGTGTCTGCCGTGCGGCGAGCGAGGCGAAGCTGGCCTGTTCCTCGACGCCCCGGGAGAGTACAGCGTGGCCGAGCGACGCGGGGGCGGAGAAGGCCCGCAGGTCGCCGAGGGCGGCCCCGGCGGCGTACTCGAGGATCATCACGCCGGAGGCGGCCGGCTCCTCGTTGGCCAGGAAGGGGCGCAGGCGGGTGAAGGCCGGCTCGTTGAGGGTGGACAGACGGGAGGTCGACAGCCGGGCCACCTGCACGAGCGACAGCCGGAAGTGGTCCAGGGCGAGGGCGAGTTGGGCCTGGTAGAAGCCGCCGTGGTGGTACGCGGCCATGTCCTCGGGTGAGATGAGGGGGTTCTCGGCGGCGGCGTTGATCTCGACCGCCAGCACCTCCTCCAGGGCGTCTGCCGCGTCGTGCGCCGGGCCGTGGATCTGGGGCAGACACCGGAAGCCGTACGGGTCCTGGATGCGTCCGAGCGGTGGGGTGGGCCGCTCGTCGGCACCGATCAGCTCCCGCATCCGCCGGGCGACCCGGGCGCTTCCGCGGTGCGGCCGGGCGGCGTGCACGGGGGCGGCGTACGCCTCGTGCGAGCCGTCGACGGCGAGCAGCGAGAGGGCGCCGACGACCTGGGTGGCCTCCACCAGGCCGCGCAGCTCGTGCAGGGCGAGCGCGGCCTGGCCGAGGGTGAGGGCGTTGCTGCTGATGAAGGCGAGCGCGTCGTTGTTGTCGAGGGGCTGGGGCTCGGGGGCGCCGGGCTCCTTCCAGGGGTGCTCCCCGGCCAGCGCCAGCCCCACCTGGGCCAGCGCGGCGATGTCGCCCGTACCCACCGAGCCGAACTCGTTGACGACCGGGTACGCGCCGCTCTCCAGCGCCTCGCACAGGGCCGTGACGACGGTCGGCCTCAGGCCCGCGCCGCCCGCCAGGAGCTGGTTGGCGCGTACGGCGAGCATCGCGCGGACCTGGCGGGCCGGGAGCTCGTCGCCGATGGCGCCGGCGTGGCTGCGGAGCAGGCGCAGCCCGTGCTCGGCGGCCGCCTCGGTGGGCACGTCCTCGTTCCGGTTGGCGCCGACGCCGGTCGAGCGGCCGTAGACGCGTCCGGTGGCGGCGATCTGCCGGGCGGCGTCCCAGGACTCGTTCACCCGCTTCATGGCATCGGTCCCGGGGACGGGTCGCGCGCTCCCGTCGGCGAGGCGGACCACGTCCGCGATCCCGAGTCCGATCCCGTCGAGGACCACCAGCCCGGTGTGTCCGACGGACGCGGCTTTCGACGTGTCCACGATTCGAGACGACATCAAGCCCAAAACCTCCTCAATCCGGACACTCGATCTTGCTCTACGGTCATCCGTTACCTCGGATTAACACCGAACCGTTGACAACCTATTCAGCTACCAAGAACTCTGCATGACGTTATACAGCCGGGCAAGGGACAACTCATGATCCAGTTCGATGCGGTCCACAAGCGCTTCCCCAACGGCACGACAGCAGTCCACGACCTCTCCCTGGAGATGCCGGAAGGCGGTGTGACCGTCCTCGTCGGATCCTCCGGTTGCGGCAAGACGACCACCCTGCGGATGATCAATCGTATGATCGAGCCGACCTCCGGCACGATCAAGGTCGGCGGCAAGGACGTCACGCGGCAGGACGCGGCCGAGCTGCGCCGTTCCATCGGTTACGTCATCCAGCAGGCGGGCCTGTTCCCGCACCGCACGGTGCTCGACAACATCGCCACCGTGCCGCTCCTCCTCGGCCACGGCCGCCGCAGGGCACGGGCACGGGCGGCCGAACTCCTGGAGACCGTCGGCCTCACCGCCGACGCCGGCAGGCGCTATCCCCACCAGCTCTCCGGCGGCCAGCAGCAGCGCGTCGGCGTGGCCCGCGCGCTCGCCGCCGACCCGCCGGTGCTCCTCATGGACGAGCCTTTCGGTGCGGTCGACCCCGTGGTGCGCACCCAGCTCCAGGACGAACTGCTGCGGCTCCAGAAGGAGTTGAGCAAGACCATCGTCTTCGTCACGCACGACGTCGACGAGGCCGTCCGCCTCGGCGACCAGATCGCGATCTTCCGCACCGGCGGCCATCTGGTGCAGTGCGCCGCACCCGCCGAGCTGCTCGCCCGCCCGGCCGACGACTTCGTGGCCGACTTCCTCGGCGCCGAGCGCGGTCTGAAGCTGCTCTCGCTGAAGACCCTCGCGGCCGTCCCGCAGGGGGCGGCCCCGGAGGGCGGCGCCTGGACCCTCGTACTCGACGAGGCACGCAGGCCCCTGCACTGGGCGCCGAAGGACACGCGGGACGCCGAGATCCCCGTACGGCCGCTGAAGGACGGCGACTCGCTGCTGGCGGCCCTCGACGAGTCGCTCGCCTCTCCCACCGGACTGGTGGCCCGCGTCGACGCGGACGGTGTCCTCACCGGCGTGACCTCCCGCGACGACATCCACCTGCACGCCGGCCAGGCGCACACGGAAGCGCGGGTGGCCGCATGACCATCGACTGGTCGTGGATAGGCGACCACACCGACGATCTGACCTCCCTCACCCTCTCCCATCTCCAGGCCGCCCTGACCGCCGTCTTCTTCGGCCTGCTGATCTCGCTCCCGCTCGCCGTGGTCGCCCACCGGGTCCGCCCCCTGCGCGGCTTCCTGCTCGGCCTCTCGAACGTCCTGTTCACGATCCCCTCGATCGCGATCTTCGTACTGCTGCTGCCGGTCAGCGGACTGACCCGCACCACCACGGTCATCGGCCTGACGGTCTACACGCTGGTCGTCCTGCTGCGGAACACGGTCGAGGGCCTCGACTCGGTCCCAGCGAAGACCAAGGAGGCGGCCAAGGCGATGGGCACCCGCCCCCTGCGCACCCTGCTCACCGTCGAGTTCCCGCTCGCGCTCCCCGTGATCATGGCGGGCGTCCGGATCGCCACCGTCATGTCGATCTCGCTGGTCTCGGTCGCCACCTACATCGGCGACGGCGGCCTCGGCCAGCTCTTCACCGACGGCTTCCAGCGCGACTTCCCCACCCCGGTGATCGTCGGCGTGGTGCTCACGATCCTCCTCGCGGTGGTCGCGGACGCGCTCCTGGTCGCCCTCCAGTACGTGCTGACCCCCTGGCGCAGGAGGCGAGTCTGACATGTTCGAACTCTTCAAGAACCTCGGCACATGGCTGACCAGCGGCGCGAGCTGGGCCGGCTCGGACGGCATCGCCCACCGCCTCGCCGAGCACCTCCAGTACTCGCTGCTCGCGACCCTCATCGCCGCCGCGATCGGCCTGCCCGTCGGGCTGCTGATCGGTCACACCGGCAAGGGCGCGTTCCTCGCCATCAACCTCTCGTCCTTCGGGCGCGCGCTGCCGACCGTGGGTCTGGTCGTCCTGGTCTTCCTGGCCGGCGGGCTGTCCATGCTCCCGGTCTACGTCGCCCTCGTCGCCCTCGCGGTCCCGGCGATCGTCACCAACACCTACGCCGGCATGACCGCCGTCGACCCGGAGGTGAAGGACGCGGCGCGCGGCCAGGGCATGCGGGGCCACCAGGTCCTGTTCCAGGTCGAGTTGCCGCTCGCGCTCCCCCTGATCATGACGGGCCTGCGCCTGGCGCTCATCCAGGTCGTCGCCACGGCGACCATCGCCGCGTACGTCTCCTTCGGCGGCCTCGGCCGCTATGTCTTCGACGGCCTCGCCCAGCGCGACCTCGTGCAGGTCCTGGGCGGCGCGGTGCTGGTCGCCGTGGTCGCCGTGGCCCTCGATCTGCTGCTCTCCACCCTCCAGCGCCTCCTCTTCCGCCATCGCGCCGCCTGAGGCACCCGGACTACCGCTTAGGGAACCCCTGATGAACCGACGTACCCTCCTCGGCGGCCTGTTCGCGGCCGCGTCCGTCCCCGCGCTCTCCGCCTGCGCGAGCGGCATCACCTCGCTCGACAGCCAGGGCTCCGCCTCCGGTGGCGGCGGCTCCAGCAAGGGCGGGCTCACCATCGGCACCGCCAACTTCACCGAGAACCAGGTCCTCGGCTACCTCTACGCGGCCGTCCTGAAGCAGGCCGGGGTGAAGGTGAAGGTCCGCCCCAACCTCGGCACCCGCGAGATCGTGATCCCGGCCCTCAGGGGCGGCGACATCGACCTGCTGCCCGAGTACCAGGGCGCCCTGCTCAACTACCTGGCCCCGAAGGACAACTCCTCCGAGCCCGGCACCATGCAGAACGCCCTCACCCTGGCGATGCCCGGCGGCCTCCAGGTGCTGCCCTACGGCCAGGCGGCCGACTCCGACTGCTTCGTCGTCACCCGGGCGACCGCGCGGAAGTACGGCCTGACCACCCTCGCCGACCTCGCCAAGCAGAACGGCAGGCTGGTCATCGGCGCCGCGCCCGAGGTGAAGAAGCGCCGGGTGGGCGCGGTCGGGCTGAAGGACGTGTACGGCGTCGAGTTCAAGGAGTTCAAGTCGCTCGACTCGGACGGGCCGCTGGTCAAGGGCGCCCTGAAGAAGGGCGATGTGGACGTGGCGAACCTCTTCACCACCGACACCGACATCGCGGCCAACGGCTGGGTGGTGCTGACCGACCCCAAGAACCTCATCCCCAGCCAGCACATCGTCCCGCTCATCGCCGACCGCAAGGCCGACGACACCGTCCGCAAGGCCCTCGCCAGGCTCGGCAACGTCCTCACCACCGAGCAGCTCACCCAGCTCAACAGCCTGGTCGACAACGACAAGAAGGACCCCGAGGACGTGGCGAACGCCTACGCGAAGCAGCACGGGCTCGCCTGACCTCCCGCCCCCTCGGGGGCCGCGCGGTGAACCCCCTCATCGACAGGGGGGCTATCCCCAGTGCGGCCGCCGCTCCCGCTGCCTACCGTGGTGTCCCATGACAGGAATGGGGACGGGGACGGAGATCGGTATGGACGCGCGCGACGCCGAGCTCAAGAAGGAGCTCAACGCCACCCTGCAGGCGCGCAGGGAGCTGGGTGAGGAGTACGAGTCCGCACTGGTCGACTCGTTCCTGGAGAAGGTCGACCAGCGTATCGACGGGACGGTCGAGCGCCGGGTGCGGCGGCAGATGGCCGAGCAGCAGATGGTGGTGGCCCGGGGCTCACGGGCGCCGAAGGCCACGGACTCCTGGGGCGAGCGCTTCGGCTTCGGCGTCGTCTCCCTGGTCCTGGCCATCCCGCTCTCCGCGATCGGCGGCGGTATCGCCCACTTCCCCGGCCTGCTCGCCGCGTGGGCCGGCATCGTGGGCGTCAACTTCGCCCAGGCCGCCCGCACCAACCCGGGCCTCTTCGGCCACCGCCGGCGCGACCGGAAGAACGAGGACCGCTGGGAGGACTGACGCCCGGTCGGGGGGTGCCGGAGGAGAAGTCGGTCCCGGAAAGAGATGTGCGCGGGGACCGCCGCACCCCCGTTGCCGGGGGGCGGGACGACGGCGGTCCCCGCGAGGGACATGGACCGGGTCAGGGCCAGGTCTCACGTCCGGCGTCCATGGAGGTCCGGGAGCCGCTCCGGAGGTCCTTGGACGTTCGGTGCCGGCTGGGGCGGGGAGCCGCTCCCGCCCTGCCGACACCCACTAATGTGCCGGACCCGTGTTAAGCGTGTGCTGCGTGGACGTGACACGCTCGTACCACTTCGACGAAGTCCACCGATTCGGTGGGCAAACGCAAGTTCGCCTCCCGCACCGGCCCTTCACCGCAGGTTTCCCGCTACTTCCCGCTCTTGGCGAGGAAGGCCAGCAGGTCCTGCCGGCTGACCACCCCGGTCGGCTTGCCCTCGACCAGGACGATCGCCGCGTCCGCACGGCCCAGCACCGACATCAGGTCGCCGACCGGCTCACCGGAGCCGACCTGCGGCAGCGGGGCCGACATGTGCTTCTCCAGGGGGTCGGTGAGAGAGGCCCGCTGGGTGAACAGGGCGTCGAGCAGCTCCCGTTCGACGACCGAGCCGACGACCTCCGCCGCCATCACGTCCGGGTGACCGGCGCCCGGCTTCACGATCGGCATCTGCGAGACGCCGTACTCGCGCAGCACCTCGATGGCCTGGCCGACGGTCTCGTCCGGGTGCATGTGGACGAGCGACGGGATGGCGCCGTGCACCTTGTCGCTGAGGACGTCGGCGACGCGCGCGCTGGGACCCTCGTCCTCGAGGAAGCCGTAGTCGGCCATCCACTCGTCGTTGAAGATCTTGGAGAGGTAGCCGCGTCCGCTGTCGGGCAGCAGTACGACCACCACGCCGTTCTCGTCGAGCCGCTCGGCGACCCGCAGCGCCGCCACGACCGCCATACCGCAGGAGCCGCCGACCAGCAGGCCCTCCTCCTTGGCGAGGCGCCGGGTCATCTGGAAGGAGTCCTTGTCGGAGACGGCGACGATCTCGTCCGCGACCGTGCGGTCGTACGCCGTCGGCCAGAAGTCCTCACCGACGCCCTCGACGAGATACGGCCGCCCGGAGCCGCCGGAGTAGACGGAGCCCTCGGGGTCGGCGCCGACGACCTGGACCTTGCCGTCGCTGGCGTCCTTCAGGTACCGGCCGGTGCCGGAGATGGTCCCGCCCGTGCCCACACCCGCCACGAAGTGGGTGATCCTCCCCTCGGTCTGCTCCCACAGCTCGGGGCCGGTCGAGTGATAGTGGGAGAGGGGGTTGTTGGGGTTGGAGTACTGGTCGGGCTTCCACGCGCCCGGCGTCTCGCGCACCAGCCGGTCGGAGACGTTGTAGTACGAGTCCGGGTGCTCGGGGTCGACGGCGGTCGGGCAGACGACGACCTCGGCGCCGTAGGCCCGCAGCACGTTGATCTTGTCGGTGCTCACCTTGTCGGGGCACACGAAGATGCACTTGTACCCCTTCTGCTGGGCCACGATGGCCAGCCCGACGCCGGTGTTCCCGCTGGTCGGCTCGACGATCGTGCCGCCGGGCTTGAGCGCGCCGCTCTCCTCGGCCGCCTCGATCATGCGCAGGGCGATGCGGTCCTTCACGGAGCCGCCCGGGTTGAAGTACTCGACCTTGGCCAGGACGGTCGCCTTGATGCCCCTGGTCACGCTGTTGAGCCTCACCAGCGGGGTGTTGCCGACGAGGCTGATCATCGAGTCGTGGAATTGCACCGTTGTCTCCGGATGCTGCAAAAGAAGTGGTCGTAGTGGTTCCGCCAGGGTACGGCCCAGAAAGGTCGTGCACTCCTCGTTGAGATTGGCGAACGGTCTGTACGGGGCAAGGAGTGGATGTACGGCAAGGACGGAGGTGGCGGCGACGTATGACGAGCATGTCGAGGGCGCGGGTGGCCCGGCGCATCGCGGCCGGTGCCGCGTACGGCGGCGGTGGGGTGGGGCTGGCCGGTGCGGCCGCCGTCGGCCTGCTGCTGGCCGAGGTGCAGCTGGCCAAGCGGCACGTGGGCAACGGTTCCGGCGGGCGGGTGCCGGTGGCGGACGGTCTCTACGGCACGGCGTACACCGTCCCCGACGAACCCCCGCTGCGGCTGACCATGCTCGGTGACTCGACGGCGGCCGGCCAGGGTGTGCACCGGGCGAGCCAGACGCCGGGCGCGCTGCTCGCCTCGGGCCTGTCGGCGGTGGCGGAGCGGCCGGTGCAGCTGCACAACGTGGCCCTGCCCGGCGCCACCTCCGACGACCTGGACCGCCAGGTGGCCCTGGTGCTGGCCAACCCCGCCCTGCTGCCGGACGTCTGCGTGATCATGGTCGGCGCCAACGACGTCACCCACCGCATGCCGGCCACCCGCTCGGTGCGTCATCTCTCGGCGGCGGTACGGCGGCTGCGTACGGCCGGCGCGGAGGTGGTCGTCGGCACCTGTCCCGACCTGGGCACGGTGGAGCGGGTGCAGCAGCCCCTGCGCTGGCTGGCCCGCCGGGCCTCCCGGCAGCTGGCGGCGGCCCAGACCATCGGCACGGTCGAACAGGGGGGCCGCACCGTGTCCCTGGGCGATCTGCTGGGCCCGGAGTTCGAGGCCAACCCCCGCGAGCTCTTCGGCCCCGACAACTACCACCCCTCGGCGGAGGGCTACGCCACGGCCGCGATGGCGGTCCTCCCGACGGTCTGCGCGGCCCTGGGCCTGTGGCCGGCGGAGGAGGAACGCCCGGACGTCTCCCGCCGCGAGGGCTTCCTGCCGGTGGCCAGGGCGGCCGTGGAGGCGGCGTCCGAGCCCGGCACCGAGGTCACCGCCGCGATGCCGACCGGCCCGCGAGGGCCCTGGGCACTTCTCAAGCGGCGGCGGAGGCGGCGGGTGCCCGAGCCGACGCCGGCCACCCCGTCCCCGATCTCTCCGGCACCGTAAAAAAGCAAGCGCTTAGACATTTGAGGTCAGGGTCACACCGCCGTACACGTGACCCTGACCATACGTACGGGTAACTTCCCAACCAGCCCTGCCCGGAGAAATCCCGTACTCCCACCCGCCACCCGACCGCCGCCCCTCAACGAGGCGCTGCGCGCCGCCCCTTCTTATCTGGAGCCGTGATGCCCGAAGCCGTGATCGTCTCGACCGCCCGCTCCCCCATCGGCCGCGCCGTCAAGGGCTCTCTGAAGGACCTGCGCCCCGACGACCTGACGGCCACGATCATCCAGGCCGCCCTCGCCAAGGTCCCCGAGCTGGACCCGCGCGACATCGACGACCTGCACCTCGGCTGCGGTCTGCCCGGCGGCGAGCAGGGCCACAACCTCGGCCGGATCGTCGCCGTGCAGATGGGCATGGACCACCTGCCGGGCTGCACCATCACCCGTTACTGTTCCTCGTCGCTCCAGACGAGCCGGATGGCCCTGCACGCCATCAAGGCCGGCGAGGGCGACGTCTTCATCTCGGCCGGTGTCGAGATGGTCTCCCGCTACGCCAACGGCAGCTCGGACATGCCCAGCGGCCGCAACCCCCTCTTCGGCGAGGCCGAGGCCCGTACCGCCGCCACGGCCGCCTCCGAGGGCTCCACCTGGCACGACCCGCGTGAGGACGGCCTGCTCCCCGACCCCTACATCGCGATGGGGCAGACCGCGGAGAACCTGGCCCGGCTCAAGGGCGTCACCCGCCAGGACATGGACGAGTTCGGCGTGCGGTCGCAGAACCTCGCCGAGGAAGCCATCAAGAACGGCTTCTGGGAGCGCGAGATCACCCCGGTGACGCTGCCCGACGGCACGGTCGTCAGCAAGGACGACGGCCCCCGCGCCGGCGTCACCCTGGAGGGCGTCGCGGGCCTCAAGCCCGTCTTCCGCCCCGACGGCCTGGTCACGGCCGGCAACTGCTGCCCGCTGAACGACGGCGCCGCCGCGGTCGTCATCATGAGCGACACCAAGGCCCGCGAGCTGGGCCTGACCCCGCTCGCCCGCATCGTGTCGACCGGTGTCTCGGGCCTCTCCCCCGAGATCATGGGCCTCGGCCCGGTGGAGGCCTCGCAGCGCGCCCTGCGCCTGGCCGGCCTCACCATCGACGACATCGACCTGGTCGAGATCAACGAGGCGTTCGCCGCCCAGGTGATCCCCTCCTACCGGGACCTGAACATCCCGCTGGAGAAGCTGAACGTGAACGGTGGCGCCATCGCCGTCGGCCACCCCTTCGGCATGACCGGCGCCCGCATCACCGGCACGCTCATCAACTCCCTCCAGTTCCACGACAAGCAGTTCGGCCTGGAGACGATGTGCGTCGGCGGCGGCCAGGGCATGGCGATGGTCATCGAGCGCCTCAGCTGAGCACTCCGTAACCGTCGGAGCACCAACCGTGAGCCTGTGGCCCGGAGTCGGGGAAACCCCCGCGCTCCGGGCCGATTTGTGATCCAATCTCCCCCAGGATGTGACCTATCTCCCTTACGGGAGGTATCTGCGCAGGTCAGTGGCGTTGCACCACTAAACTCCGGGCCCAAATTCCTGTCCGTTTCGTGACGTTACGCACTGACAGCTGGTTAGTCCACCCTTCAAGCTGATGTAGGAAGTCGGGGGTCGACTTTGAACCGGGAGTACGTCAGTGAGCGCCATGCCGATCGCCTTGCTGCTCATCACGGCCGCCACGGGCGCCGTGGGCGTCGCCGTCCTGCGCACCCTCATGGTGCTGCGCCGTGAGGTCGCCGCCCTGCACACCCAGCTCGCCGAGCAGCGCGTCCCGCACGGTTTCGTGCCGGCCGCCCGGCTCTCCACCGAGGCCGACCAGATACGCGCAGCGGTCGCCGAGGCGCTCGCCGAGGAGCGCGAGCGTGAACTGGCCGAGGCGCGGGCCTTCTGGGCCGCCCAGGAGGCGCGTGACGTCTCCGACGCGCCCTCGCTGCTCGGGCTGCCGGACAGTGAGCTGTTCCTGCCCCGGCAGAGCGACTTCGTCGGCCTGGAGCCGCTGGAGCCGGTGACCGAGCCCTCCGCGGACGCCGACGAGTTCGCCGGGGACTCCCCCGAACTGGCCGCGGCCCGCCGCCGGCACCCCTCGCACCCGGACTTCGTACCGGTCCAGTCACCGGTCGCGAACGACCATGAGCGCACGGTGGCCACGCTGGAGGAACTCGCCGCGTCCCGTGTCGAACTGGCCGACGTCCGCCCGGGCCCGCTCGGCACCCTCGACGTCTACGTCTTCGCCGACGGCACCACGTTGTGCATGACCCCGGGTCACCGTGAGACCGCGGAGCGTCTGGCCGCGGCCCTGCGCGCCGGTGAGACCCCGGTCCTGCTGGGCGGTTCCGGGATCTCGGGCGCGTACACGCTGACGTTCGAGTGCGGCGAGGAGAACGTCTACATCCTGGCGGACAGGGTCATAGCGTCCCTGTAGCGATCACACACCGGCGCGCCGCTGTGCCTGTGCGATCAGTTCCATCACTTCCTCGACCTGGCCCTCGTCCGTGAGGACGAGGGCCAAGTCATGTACGGCCACGGTGATTTGGTCGGCCGCCGCGAACATCCCCGCGTCCGGCATCTGCCGTGGATCCGTCCCGGGCTCCTCCAGCACCTGCGCCCGGCGGGCCATTTCCCTGGCCAGTTCAAGGGCCTCCGAGGCCGCCCCGCGTTGCAGTCGGCTCTGCGGCGCCGCCCTCAAACGGTCGGCGAAGTGATCCACGGCTCGCGTCAAGGGCGTCGTATCAACCACGGAACGAGCGTACGCGCCGCCGCAGGACTGTTGCCAACAGGCGAACGCTCAGGCACGGTGACCTGAAGGACCGGCTTACATCCCCTTTGCGTCCGGAGGCGCCGATGTCCCACGTCCTCTCCGAGGAGACCCACCGCAACATGCTCGCCCGCATCCCCCATTGCACCGGTCGTGAAGTGTCCGACTGGCTGCGCACCGTCGAAGAAGGCCCCGCTCTCTTCCGCTTCGAGGAGAAGGTCAGCTGGCTCCGCCACGAGCACAACCTCGCGTACGGCCACGCGAAGGCGATCATCCACGAGTACGACCTGAGGAGGGCCGCGCGCAAACTGCTCTAGGCGCGCACCAACACCCCATACATGCCGAAGGGCCCCGGGTGCGAACCCGAGGCCCTTCGCGACCGCCGCCGGACGGCTGGAGCCGGCTAGTCGCTGCTGTTGAGGATCGCGATGATCCGCAGGAACTCCATGTAGATCCACACCAGCGTCAGCGTGAGGCCGAACGCGGCCAGCCACGCCTCCTCCTTGGGCGCGCCGTACGCGATGCCGTCCTCGACCTGCTTGAAGTCCAGGGCGAGGAAGCAGGCGCCGAGCAGCACACCGACGACACCGAAGAAGACGCCGAGCGGGCCGCTGCGGAAGCCGAGGCCGTCACCGCCGCCGAAGACCGCGAACAGCATGTTCACGACCATCAGCAGCACGAAGCCGAGCGCCGCCGCCATCACGAAGCCGTAGAAACGGCGGTTGACGCGGATCCAGCCCGCCCTGTACGCCACCAGCACACCGGCGAAGACCGCCATCGTGCCGATCACGGCCTGCATGGCCGCGCCGCTCGCGATGCGGTTGTCGACGACGCTGGAGACGACGCCGAGGAAGACACCCTCGAACGCGGCGTACGACAGGATCAGCGCGGGCGAGGCCTTGCGCTTGAAGGACTGCACGAACGCCAGGACCATGCCGACCAGCGCGGCGCCGACACCGATGCCGTAGGAACGGCTGAGGTTGGCGTCGTCGACCGGCAGCAGCGCCCAGGCGAGCGCGGCCGTCACGATCAGGGTGCCGAGGGTGGACGCGGTGCGCAGGACGACGTCGTCCATGGTCATCCGGCCGGTGGTGGCCGGGGCCTGGGGCGGGGCGCCGTACTGCAGGTCCTGCTGGGCGTACGGGTTCTGGGCGTACGGGTTGCCCCCCGCGTAGGGGTTGGCCTGTGTGCCGACAGCGGGACCCCCGGCCTGCGGCGCGGTGTTGAAGCCCGCGTAGCCGTTGTCGCGGCTGAACCCCCGTCGCGAGAAGACCGGGTTTCTGCTCCTCATTTCACTCCTCCATGGCCGCACGACGCGGCCTTGGCCTCAAGAGTAATGGGTAGGCAAAGGATTGACCCTACTGCTTGGGGAGGATCTTTCCCTCGTCGTGCTGCGCAACACGCTACGCGGGTCCGTGATTCCCCTCACCGGAGGGGCTCACTCCAGCGGGAATCCCGTGTATCCCTCGGCGAGGTCGGTTTCGGCCGCGCGGGAGCCGGCGATCCGGTCGAGACGGGCGAGCTGGAGGCGGGCGTCGAAGGGGGTCGCGTCCGGGGCCGGGTGGAGCATCGTCGTCATGTCGTACGAGAACCGCTCGGCCTGCCAGACGCGGCGCAGACAGGTCTCGGAGTAGGCGTCGAGCAGCTCGGCCGAGCCCGTCTCCTTCCGGTGGGTCACCGCGCGCGCGAAGGTGACCACGTCGCCCACCGCCAGGTTCAGGCCCTTCGCGCCGGTCGGCGGCACGATGTGGGCCGCGTCGCCGGCCAGGAAGAGCCGGCCGTGGCGCATCGGCTCATGGACGTGACTGCGCATGGGCGTGACGGACTTCTGGGTGATCGTCCCGCGCTCCAGCTTCCAGCCGTCCTCGGTCTCGAACCTGCGCTCCAGCTCGTCCCAGATCTCCTCGTCGCCCCAGGCCTGGGCGTCCGTGCCCTCGGGGACCTGGAGGTAGAGACGGGAGACGGACGGGGAGCGCATGGAGAGAAGGGCGAAGCCGCGGTCGTGGCGGGCGTAGACGAGCTCGTCGTGGGAGGGCGGTACGTCGGCCAGGATGCCGAGCCAGGCGAAGGGGTACGTCCGCTCGAAGACGCGGGTGAGTTCTGCGGGGATCGCCTTCCTGGCCACGCCCCAGAAGCCGTCGCAGCCGACGACGTACTCGCACTCCAGCACCTCCTCCCGGCCCTCGTGGCGGAACCGGACGGAGGGGTTGTCGGTCTCCGCCCCGAGCACCTCCAGCGCCTCCGCCTCGAACAGCAGCGGGCCGCCTTCCTTGAGCTGGAGGGCGATGAGGTCCTTGCACACCTCGGTCTGGGCGTACACCATCACGGACCGGCCGCCGGTCAGCCCCGGGAAGTCGACGCGATGGCGCTTCTTCTCGTACCGCAGCTCGATGCCGTCGTGGCGCAGGCCCTCGCGGTCCATGCGCTCCGCGGCGCCGGCCGCGCGCAGGACGTCCACCGTGCCCTGTTCGAGGATTCCGGCGCGCTGGCGGTGTTCGACGTAGGAGCGGTCGCGGCTTTCGAGGACGACCGAGTCGATGCCGGCGTTGTGGAGCAGACGGGCGAGGAGGAGGCCGGCGGGGCCGGCTCCGATGATGCCGACGGTGGTGCGCATCCCGGATCCTTCGGTCACGTTGTTCGTATAGTGAAATTTATTTCACTATCTTCGGATGACCGAGTCTGCTCCCGCCTCCAGGCGGTGTCAATGGTGTCGGCCGACCGCCGCACCGCTGGGGGCTGGTGCGGCGGTCGGAGTCCGTGCCGGATCAGCGGACCGGCGGCCAGCCGTCCAGGTGGCGGTGGAGCGTGACGTCGGGCTGTACGTCGCCCTTCGGCGCGCTCGCCACGGCGTCCTTCAGGATGGCGTTGACCTCGGCGGCGAGACCGTCCGCCTGGGTCCTGAGGTCGGCCGCCGGCACCGAGGACCGGGTCAGGGCGTCCAGCCGGCGGTGGACGTCGGCGAGCTTGCGCTGGGCGTCCGCGCTCAGTTGCAGCGGCCTGGGCGTGGAGACCACGAACTGGTAGGCACCGGCCAGGGTCTGGCAGCCCGTGCACTCCTTGTTGACGGCGTCACTGAGGTTCAACGCCTTCAGGTGCGCGTGCTCTCCGGCGACCGTGACGATCTGGAACGACAGCGCCACGGACCGGCAGGCGTCGTCCGCGGAGCATCCGGCGGAGACGGCGTTGGCCTGGTTGCGCGCGGTGGCCGCGTTGACGGTGCCGAACTGCCGCACCGTGAACGAGTCCCGGGCCTGTGTGTGGTGCGCCCGGTCCGCGTGGGTGAACACGTGGTCCGACGCGAACGCGGCGTGCGAGACCCCGGTGGCGGCCTGCGCCGGCACAGCGGTCGCGGCCCCCGCGACTCCGGCCGCGAACAGCCCTATCCCCAGCGCCCGACGCGCCAACGGATTACTGACCGGCCGATTCTTTCGATGACTGCTCAAGAGAACTCCTTGCTGGATGGAATGGGTGGCGGGGGCGAGAGGTGCGGTGGCGGGGGGTGCTGGGGCTACGGCGAGTTGTGCGGCCGCGGGAGGTGCTGGGCTGCGTCGCGTTGTGCGGCGGCGGGAGGTGCTGGGCTACGGCGAGTTGTGCGCCTCGGGGCTCATGAGCGCCGGGGCGAGTGGTGCGGCGGCGGGAGCGGAGGGCAGGTCGCCGGAACAGGCGGGACTGGCCGTCCGACGGCCGGGCGGGGTGGGTCCGTTCACCCCGGTCCGGCTCGGCCCTTCAGCAGACCCCCGCCGCTCCCGTCGCTCCGGGGAGGCCGGTGCCGACCGTCCCCGTCGCTCCGAGGAGGCTGGTTTCGGCCGCCCCCGGCCGACCTGCTTCAGTCGGCGCGGAGGCCGCCCCTCCCCCCGAGCTGCCCGCCCCTCCCGGCCTTTCCGGGGACGTCCACCCCGTCGCGGCCGACCAGGGTCGCGGGTTCCTCGGGCTCGCGGGGAGTCCCTCTGCCGCGCCGAGCGGCAGGAGTTCCCGATCACCGGCGCCCAGTCGGCCCCGTCGCCCGACAGGAGCCCCCGGACGCCCGCGCCCCGTTCTCGAGACACCCCCGTTCTCAAGACGCCCCCGCTGACCAGCCGGAGGCTGAAGCCGAGGTCCGGTCCGCCGGGGCTGACCCGGCGTCCGTGGCCCCTCCCCCACACGCCCCCGGTGACCAGCCACGAGGTGAAGGCGAGGTTCGGTCTGGCGGGGCTGACCCGGCGTCCGTGGTCCCTCCCCCACACGCCCCCGGTGACCAGCCACGGGGTGAAGGCGAGGTTCGGTCTGTCGGGGGTGACCCGGGGTCCGCGGCCCGTTCTCAAGACGCCCCCGGTGATCCGCTCGGTGGTGGGGCCGAGGTGGTGGGGGGCGGGGAGGGTGGGGTGCTTTCCGTGGGGGTCGGGGTGGTGGGTGGGGTGCTCGGGCCGCCTCCGGTGCCCGGGGCGGACGCGGTCGGGCCGTCCGTCGGGCCCTGACTGGTGGTCGCCGGTGCGCTCTGGGTGCCCTTGGTCGGTTTGGCCGACGCCGGGGCCGAGGCGGTCGGCGAGGCCGACGTCGTCGTACTCGCCGAGGGGCCCGCCGAAGGGCCGCCGCTCGGGCCGGTGCCGGCCGACGTGGCCGACGGGGAGAGCGAGGCGCCGCTGTGGCCCGCGCCGCCGTGTGAGCCCGTACCACCCGGCGTCGACGCGTCCTGCGGGGCCGGCGGCTCGGTGGAGACTCCGGGCTGCAGGATCGGGGCGATGGGCGGCTGCTTGGGCAGGGGCTTCGGCGTGATGCCGGAGACCCATGCGTAGCTCAGCCCGGTGAGGCCCACGAGAGCCAGGGCGCAGAGGGCGATACGGAGGCGGGGCCGGCCGTTCGTGGAGCGTTTCGCGGCCCGGAAGAGACGCCCGCCGATCTTCACGGAGAGATAGATGACCCCCGCCATCGGGCACAGCAGCATGACCGTGCCGATCACCCCGACGAGCCCCGCCACGATCTGCCCGTCGGCGAACGCCTGGCCGGTGCCGACCACCTGCTCGGCCAGCGACCGCGTCATCGTGGCCAGGATCCGCGGCAGATTCCACAGCGCGTACCCGAGCTCACCGACGATCAGCGGCACCATCGTCAGCACCCAGGTGGCGACGATCGTGCGCGCCGACTTCTTCAGCCCCGCGACCTCCTGCCGCGCGGCCCGCCCCTTCGCACCGGGCCACAGGCTCAGCAGGATCGGCTTGATCTTGCCGTAGAGGTCCGGGACCCCCGCGAGGTCCCCGAGGATGTAGTAGCCGTCCAGCCGCACGGCCGGCATCAGCTGTTCGAGGATCTCGAAGTGCCCGAGATAGACCGCCGCCAGGAAGAACCCCTGCCCGGTCGCGAAGTACGCCCCCGCCATCCCCAGCATGAAGACGACGTTGAAGTACACCCCGCCCAGGTCCGTGCGGATGCGCCCGCCGCGGCCGATCCGGTAGACGTCGGTGACGTCGGTGTACATCGACGGCCAGATCAGGAAGAGCCCGCAGCCGATGCAGCCCGGCCGCGCGCCCCCGTACTTGCACGCCGACGCGTGACCGAACTCGTGGAAGACGAGGGAGGCCACGGTGAGCACGAACACGATCAGGATCAGGACCGGCTGGTCGAGCACCTGGAGGACCGGTTCGATCGCCCCGAAGAAACCGAACAGCCAGACGTCCATCGCCACGGCCGACACCAGGACGGCGACGACCACGAACGGCCGGTGCAGCCAGGCGAGCGCCCGCGCGATCCGTGCCGTGCGCTTCTCGTTGAAGATGATCCGGTGCCCCTTGAGGGCGAGCAGCAGGTCGGAACGCGGCGCGTCGACCTCGTCCCCCTCCTGCCCCTCGGGCACCGTCACCCCGAGCGGTTCGAGCTTGTTCTCCACCAGGTAGCGGACGTTCTCGCCGCTGACCTCGCGGCCGAACCGCGCGCTGACCCGGTGGGCGATCGTCTCGACGTCACGCAGCCCGTCGATGCTCGATGCCACCAGGTACAGCAGCCGGGACAACTGCACGACCTGCCCGTCCCCCCGACGGGCGATGTACTTGGGCTCGGTGAATCCCGAGCCCTGGTACTCGCCGTGCAGCCGCAGTCCCGCGCTCAGCCGTGGCGCCGGCGGCGGTGGCTGTTCGACGACCGGCAGATGGCCGGTCGCGACCTGCTCGTAGGTCACCGGCCAGCCGCCGGGTCCGGGCACGGGCCCGGTGTCGTACAGCGCCGCCGGGCCGTTGCCGAGCACTGTCATGCGTGTCTCCCCCCAGGAGTACTCGCCACTTCCCCATGTCCGCGCCGCTTTCCCCCCGGAAGCGCGACGGGTTCCCCCCGGAACCGAAGTGGCAGATGTGGCCGCGGGGGCGGGCCGGGCCCTCTTCTACGCGGTCCGCCCCCGTGGCCGTCCCAGCTGCGCTGCCGCTACTGCTGGACGGTGATGTTCTGCGAGGCCGAGGACTCGGCGTCCGACCACGAGCTGTGGTCGTTGACGGCCGCGGACTCGTTGTGCGCCGAGATGTTGGCGACGTGCTTGGTGACGTTCACCGTCTTGCCGAAGCTGAACTTCAGC
>NZ_JBEXCS010000062.1:0-57155 GCF_040605395.1 Streptomyces sp. NPDC005648
GAAGTCGATCACCAAGTCCTGGCAGATGTACCCGCCCGGCCGCCGCGCCCCCAGACCCCCGCTTTCGGCCTGAACGGCCTCGTCCTCGAACGCCGGACGGGCTGAGTGATACGGCCCGCGGCGATGAGACGGCCGGACGGACCGCCCCGCTCCTCCCCGCCCTACAGAAACGCCAGGTACACGACCCCGTACGCCGCCGCCGCCACGATCGCCGCCGCCGGCATGGTGATGAACCAGCCCATGACGATGTTCTTGGCGACGCCCCAGCGGACCGCCTTCACGCGCTTGGTCGCGCCGACGCCCATGATGGCGGAGGTGATGACGTGGGTCGTGGAGATGGGGGCCTTGAAGAGGTAGGCCGTGGTGAACATGATCGACGCGCCGGTCGTCTCCGCGGCGAAGCCCTGGGGCGGGTCGAGTTCGATGATCTTGCGGCCCAGGGTGCGCATGATGCGCCAGCCGCCGGCGTAGGTGCCCAGAGAGAGCATCAGGGCGCAGACGATCTTCACCCAGACCGGGATCGGGTCCCCGTATGTCTCATGGCCGGAGATGACCAGGGCCATCACCACGATGCCCATGGTCTTCTGGGCGTCCTGGAGGCCGTGGCCGAGCGCCATGCCGGCCGCGGAGACGGTCTGGGCGATACGGAAGCCGCGCTTGGCCTTGTGCGGGTTGGAGCGGCGGAAGAGCCACATGATGGCCGTCATCACCAGGTAGCCGACGATCAGGCCGACGACCGGTGAGACGAACATCGGGATGACGACCTTGTCGAGGACGCCGTTCCAGAGCACCTCGGTGCCGCCCGCCAGCGCCGCTCCGACCAGACCGCCGAACAGCGCGTGGGAGGAGGAGGAAGGAAGGCCGAAGTACCAGGTGAGGAGGTTCCAGACGATCGCGCCGGTCAGGGCGGCGAAGAGGATGCCCATGCCCTGCGAGCCGGCCGGGGTCTCGATCAGGCCCTCACTGACCGTCTTGGCGACCCCGTTGCCCAGGAACGCGCCCAGCAGGTTCATCGCCGCGGCCATCGCGAGCGCGGCACGTGGGGTGAGCGCCCGGGTGGAGACGGAGGTCGCGATCGCGTTCGCCGAGTCGTGGAAGCCGTTGGTGTACGTGAAGAAGAGCGCGACCGCGATGGTCACGACCAGAGCGAAGGTGTCCATGAAAGGCTCAGGACTCCTTGACGGCGATGGTCTCCACCGTGTTCGCCACGTGCTCGAAGGCGTCCGCCGCCTCTTCCAGCACGTCCACGATCTGCTTCAGCTTCAGTACCTCGATGGCGTCGTACTTGCCGTTGAAGAGGTGGGCGAGCAGCTTGCGGTGGATCTGGTCGGCCTGGTTCTCCAGGCGGTTGACCTCGATCCAGTACTCGGTGAGGTTGTCCAGGGTGCGCAGGTTCGGCATGGCCTCGGCGGTGAGCTCCGCCGCCCGCGCCAGCACCTCGATCTGCTGCTCGACACCCTTCGGGAGTTCCTCGACGTTGTAGAGGACGACCAGGTCGACGGCCTCCTCCATGAAGTCCATGATGTCGTCGAGGGAGGAGGCGAGCGAGTAGATGTCCTCACGGTCGAAGGGCGTGATGAACGAGGAGTTCAGCTGGTGGAAGATCGCGTGGGTGGCGTCGTCACCGGCGTGTTCCGCGGCCCGCATACGCTCTGCGATCTCGGCCCGGGCGGAGGCGTCCGCCCCGAGCAGTTCCATCAGGAGCTTCGAGCCCGTGACGATGTTGTCCGCGGACGCGGCGAACATGTCGTAGAAGCTCGTCTCCCTGGGGGTCAGACGAAAGCGCACAAGGGGTCCTCAGGATGCATCGGTTTCGGTCAGGCTGATGCTAGGTGCATCATCCGGCCACGGCTATGGGCCGTCCCCCAGTGTCGCCCATCAGGCACAGTGGTCGTCACGGGGGCATTGCCGGGGCTCGGCCCCGGCATCGGCCAAGGGCCCCATACCCAGCAAAGTTCGGTACGATATACCCGCCTGGGGTATATGTCTGGAGGACGCGATGACGACCACCGAGGCGGCCGGCGCGGAAGCGGCCTCCACGCACGGCTACCACAAGCAGAAGGACGAGCACCTCAAGCGGCTGCGCAGGATCGAGGGCCAGATCCGTGGTCTGCAGCGGATGGTCGACGAGGACGTCTACTGCATCGACATACTCACCCAGGTGTCCGCCTCCACCAAGGCCCTGCAGTCCTTCGCGCTGCAGCTCCTGGAGGAACACCTGCGGCACTGCGTGGCCGACGCGGCCCTCCGGGGCGGTGACGAGATCGACGCCAAGGTGGACGAGGCGACGAAGGCGATCGCCCGCATGCTGCGCACCTGACGGCCATGGGCACCGGGATACCCTGGTGGCCGAAAAGGAACCCCGCCGAGTGGCACCTCCGGCTACGCGCCGGAGGCGTCCGCGCGTTCCTCGGCGACTCTCAGCACCTCGTCGATGCTCTGGAGGCTCAGCCGCTCCTCGGCGGCCGAGGCCGCGATGATCAGCTCTCCGCACAGCTCGATCTCGGCGAGAGCCACGTGGTCCTGAACTGCCGTACCGCCGACCGGAGCCACGTGCATCACCTCATCTCTGCCGTTACCGACTTCCTAGAGTAGGGAGCGGCCTACACACCGCGCATGGCACGGACGGGCTAGTTCTTGACGCCCGTCACTCATCCGTGAGTAGGGCGCCGAGGGCGTCTCACCGCTCGGCGATCTTCCCCGCGTAGATGTCCTTCGACGCCGGCAGCCGTACGTCGACGGGGGCCCCGAAGTCGTAGAGCAGCGTCGTCGACGCGACCGCCACGGTGCCCTTCTGCCCGCCGTTCACGAAACTGAACCTGTGCCGGATCTTGCGGACGCGGCCCCGGTCGTCGAGATAGACGTCGAAGGGGACCTCGGCCGTGGCGAACCCCTTCGCGGCCGCCGCGAGGGATTCCCGTACGCCCTTGGAGGCGCCCTTGGCGGCGAGCGCCAGGTCGGCGGTGCCGCGGTAGTGGCGGACCTCGGTGCCGGCGAGTTCGGTGCGGCCGGCGTAGGTCGCCGTGCGGGTGCCGCGCAGCAGGGCCGCCGCCGCGTACGGGTCCGTCGCGCCGCCGGTGACCAGATTGCCGTCGGAGAGGGCGGCCGTGTCGACCCGGACCCACTTGTCGGCGGGGACTCCGGCGCCCCGGTTCTTCATGAACAGGGCGCCGGGAGCGAGGAGTTCGGTGATGGGGCGGTGTTCGGTGGTGCCCGCCGGGTCCTGCGGGAGCGTCACCGTCAGCCGGCCGAGCCGGCGTGTGTAGTCGTAGACGCCCTCGCCGCGGATGGTGACCCGGGTGCCGCCGGTGGCCATCTCCATCGAGGTCGTCGCCCTGGAGCTGCCCGCGGTCTCCAGGGTGTCGGCGCTGTGGCGCAGCAGTCCGACCGGGTCGGAGGCGGGGGAGTCCTCGGCGGCGGCCCCGCCGGAACAGCCGCCGGCGCCGAGACAGACGACGACCCCGGCGACGATCGCGCCGCCCACCCTGCGCTGCCGCTCCGCCATCGCCCGCGTACCCCCAAGCCGGTTCCCGTCCGGATAACGACGGGTGGGCGGGGGCCGTCACGCGGATACCAGCCCTTTACTCCCGGGTCGGTAACGTTGTCTGCGTGGCGCAGGAGGAACACCGTACGACGACCGTTGAGCAAGGCCGCTTCTGTTTCGCGCGGTGCAGTTGTGGGTGGCGGGGGCCTGCGCGCAGAGCGCGGAGCCAGGCCCGGACGGACGCCGCGGCCCACACCGGGGCGGTCGGCTAGAGCGGCAGCAGCTCGTCTATCAGGGTGCGGTCGCGGTACTGCGTCAGCCGGCTGCGGGCGGCTGCGGGTGAGAGCCACAGGATGCGGTCCACCTCGTCGTTCGGGGTGAAGCGCCCGCCGGTCGCCTCGGCCGCCCAGTAACGGACCCGTTTGGGGCGGCCGTTGGCCATGTAGCGGACCGAGGGCAGTTCGGTCCCGGACTCGGCGGTGTAGCCCGTCTCCTCCTCGACCTCGCGCAGCGCGCCGGCGAGGGCGTCCTCGCCGCGCTTCAACTTCCCTTTGGGGTGGGACCAGTCGTCGTACTTCGGCCGGTGGACCAGGCAGATCTCGAGGTCGCCGCCGACCGGGGAGCGGCGCCACAGGACGCAGCCGGCGGCCTGGACGACGGTGTCGGTGTGATTGCTGTCGGGGATCGGGGTCACGTGCTCACCACCTGTTTCTGCCAGCACTGTTGGAACGCGAACCGCGCCGCCTCCACCTCGTGGCGCTGATCGGCGTGGAGCACGCCGAGGGCGTACGCGGTGGCAGGGGCGATACGGGGGGTACGGGCCGCCGCCGCCGCGGCCGCCGCCGCCTCGGACGCGTCGCGGTGACGGTCCAGGGCCTGGCCCGCCGTGAGGAGGCGGACGTCGAGGGGGGCGTCGCCGCCGCACAGGGCCTCGCGGGCGTAGCGGTGCAGGCGCAGCAGCAGCCGGACCTGGTGCCAGGGGGCGTCCTGGGGGTGCGGGGCCGGGTCCGGGGAGAGACCGTGGATGAGGGCCTCGGCGTTGTAGGGGCTGCCCGCGGTGACAAGCGGCAGGGCGGCGACGGCGGCCGTGAGGCGCTCCTCGGCCGCCCCGGCGAGGGGCCGGAGGTCCGTGGTGGCGGCGGTGGGCGTGAGGGGGACCTCGCTGGCGAGTACGGCGACCTTGTCCGCGACCGCGTGGAAGCGCGAGGAGCCCAGGGCCTGGAGGGCGGTGCTGTGGGCGCGGGTCTTGGCGAGGGTGAGCTGGCGTTCGAGCAGGGCGCCCGCCTTGGCGGCGCCGACCGTCAGGTTGCCGCGGTCCATCGAGGGGGGCGGGCCGGCGGGACCGGCGTGGGGCCCCGCCGCCTTCAGCGGGGCGGGCACCGTCCCGGCGCCACGGACGCCGGCCGCCCCGTCGGCCGCGGCCGGTACGGCGGCCGAGGACGGAGCGGCACCGGCGAGGGCGGACCCACCCGCCCCACCCGCCGACTGCGCCGGGAACACCGCCGCCCCCGACAGTCGCTGCAGCGCCAGCACCAGCCGTTCCAGCCGTGCCGCGTAGCCGTGTTCCATGGACAACGTGCCTGACAGCCAAGCCAGTTCGGGGCGCAGGAGCTCCGACCAGTCGGACTCCAGCAGGGGGCGGTAGGTGTGCAGGCTGCCGCTGATACGGCGGACCGAGCGGCGCAGGGCGCGGGTCGGGTCGACGGAATCCTCCGAGGCTCCCGCGGCCGGGCCGGTCTCCCGGTGCTGGCGCAGGGCTCGGAGGAACTCGGTGGCCTGGGCCCGCAGATAGCCCGCGAGGGCGTCACCTGTGGGGGCGGGCCCGGCCGTGGGGTCCGTCGGGTCAAGGTGTTGCTGTGCCACGCCGGCGCCTCCGGGCGTCTATGAGCATCTCCTGGACGTTTCGCAGGGGTTGGCCGTCCGCGTCGGTGGCGTGCCGGATCCACTCGCCGTCCGCACCGAGGTGCCAGGACGCGGTGGTGTCGGACATGCCGGTCTCCAACAGCCGGTTCAGGGCTGCGCGGTGGGCCGGGTCGGTGACCCTGACCAGGGCCTCGATACGGCGGTCGAGGTTGCGGTGCATCATGTCGGCGCTGCCTATCCACACCTCGGGTTCGCCGCCGTTGCCGAAGGCGAAGATCCGGGAGTGTTCGAGGAAGCGGCCGAGGATCGAGCGGACGCGGATGTTCTCCGACAGGCCCGTGACGTTCGGGCGGATCGCGCAGATGCCGCGGACCCAGACGTCGACCGGTACGCCGGCCTGGGACGCCCGGTAGAGCGCGTCGATGAGGGCTTCGTCCACCATCGAGTTGACCTTGATCCGGATGAACGCGGGACGGCCGGCACGGTGGTGCTGCGTCTCCTTGTTGATCCGCGCGATCAGGCCGTCGCGCAGTGACTTGGGTGCGACGAGGAGACGGCGGTACGTCTCGCGCCGCGAGTAGCCGGACAGACGGTTGAAGAGGTCCGAGAGGTCCGCGCCCACCTGGGGGTCGGCGGTGAGCAGGCCCAGGTCCTCGTACAACCGCGCCGTCTTCGGGTGGTAGTTGCCCGTGCCGACGTGGCTGTAGCGCCGTAGGGTGTCGCCTTCCTGGCGGACCACGAGGGACAGCTTGCAGTGGGTCTTCAGGCCCACCAGGCCGTAGACGACATGGCAGCCGGCCTCCTCCAGCTTGCGCGCCCACTTGATGTTGGCGTGCTCGTCGAAGCGGGCCTTGATCTCGACCAGGACGAGGACCTGCTTGCCGGCCTCGGCGGCGTCGATGAGCGCGTCGACTATGGGGGAGTCGCCGGAGGTGCGGTACAGGGTCTGCTTGATGGCGAGGACGTCCGGGTCGTCGGCCGCCTGCTGCAGGAAGGCCTGCACGGAGGTGGAGAACGAGTCGTAGGGGTGGTGGAGCAGCACGTCCCGGGTGCGCAGGGCGGCGAAGATGTCGGGGGCGGAGGCCGACTCGACCTCGGCGAGGTCGCGGTGCACGCCCGCGATGAACTTCTTGTACTTCAGCTCCGGCCGGTCCAGGCCGTGGATGCGGAAGAGGCCGGTCAGGTCGAGGGGGCCGGGCAGCGGGTAGACCTCCGCCTCGGAGATCTTCAGCTCGCGCACCAGCAGGTCCAGGACCTCGCGGTCGATGGACTCCTCGACCTCCAGGCGCACCGGCGGACCGAAGCGGCGCCGCATGAGCTCCTTCTCCAGCGCCTGGAGCAGGTTCTCCGCGTCGTCCTCCTCGACCTCCAGGTCCTCGTTGCGGGTGAGGCGGAAGGCGTGGTGCTCCAGGACCTCCATGCCCGGGAACAGCTCCTCCAGATGGGCGGCGATGACGTCCTCGATGGGGACGTAGCGGCCCGGGGAGCTCTCCAGGAAGCGGGACAGCAGCGGCGGCACCTTGACGCGGGCGAAGTGCCGGTGGCCGGTGACGGGGTTGCGCACCACCACGGCCAGGTTGAGGGAGAGGCCCGAGATGTAGGGGAAGGGGTGCGCCGGGTCGACCGCCAGGGGGGTCAGGACCGGGAAGATCTGGTGCCGGAAGAGCGTGAACAGGCGGGCCTGTTCCTTCTCCGTGAGCTCGCTCCAGCGGACCAGGTGGATGCCCTCCTCCGCGAGGGCGGGGGCGATGTCCTCGTGGTAGGTCGCGGCGTGCCGGGCCATGAGCTCGCGGGAGCGGGCCCAGATCATCTCCAGGACCTCGCGGGGCTGGAGGCCGGAGGCGGAGCGGGTGGCGACACCGGTGGCGATACGGCGCTTCAGACCGGCGACCCGGACCATGAAGAACTCGTCCAGGTTGCTGGCGAAGATCGCGAGGAAGTTGGCCCGTTCGAGCAGCGGGGTGTTCGGGTCCTCGGCGAGCTCCAGGACCCGCTCGTTGAACGCGAGCCAGCTGCGCTCCCGGTCCAGGAAGCGCCCCTGCGGCAGCTGGGGCCCGTCGTACGGCGACTCCTCGTAGGCGTCGAGGTCGGCGTCGATGTCGGGTTCCAGGTCGGAGACCGCGGCTGCCACCGTGTGCGGGCGGTGCGCGGCTATGGAGCCCACGGAGGGCTGAGCGTGCTGAACCTGGGCGGTGTCTGGCTGACTCATGAACCCATTCTTCCGCGCTCCGGGCGTTACGGGCGCGTCGGAAGCAGCGGGCGGGAGCGTGTTCACGGAGTCGCGCACGGCACGGAGGGCGTCCCCGTCCCCCGCGGGCCCCTCGGGGGACGGCGAAGGTTCTGGCACGGAGGGCGTCATTGGCCGAGCGTCGCAAGCCTGTCTGAACCGTTGGTTACGGCGACATGGCGTGCGGGATATCGGGGGGCGGCTCCCGGGCGTCCACCTGGGCCGAAGCGGCGTCACGGACCGCTGGGAGCCGCCCCGAGGATACGTTCGCGTGTCCCCGGGGGGAAGGACGCCCGCGGATCGGATGCCTCACACGGCGCGGCGGCGCAGCAGACGGAAGGCGAGGGCCGTCAGGACCGCGGTGAGAGCGAGGACGAGGGCGGTCTCGGTGAGCTGGAGGGGCCAGAAGTGGGAGGCGGGGTGGTAGTGGCCGGCGTCGGGGCCCGCCAGGACGTCCGCGGCGGTGGGCCCGCCGGTGGCCCACGGCCACAGGTGCGGCCGGACTTCGCCGAGGGCGCCGAGGGCCAGGCCGATGCCGAGGAGCGCCAGGGCGGACGCGGGCAGGGCGCGGCGCAGCAGCAGGCCCGTGAGGGTGCCCAGGGAGAGGCCGAGGAGGGGGAGGGCGAGGGCGGCCGGGCCGTTGGCGGTGAAGGTGCGGGCGGCCCACCAGTGCCAGGTGACCGGCACCTGGTGGGCGTCGTAGAGCAGACGGTGGAGGAGGACCAGGACCGCGGTGCCGGCGGTCAGCAGGGCCGCGGGCACGGCGAGGGTGGTGGCCAGCCAGCGGGCGGGGGAGAGGGACTGGGTCCAGGCGAGACGGACGGTGCCGCTCTCCAGTTCGCGGCCGACGGCGGCGCCCGCCCAGACGGCGGCGAGCCAGGGGATCGAGCCGATCATGAACTCGGCGAGTGCGTAGGCGCCGTGGTAGAGGCTGATCGAGCCGGCCCACCGGCAGCCGTGGACCCCGCAGTCGCGTTTCCAGTCGGCGGCGGCATGGCTCGCCCCCGGCCCGAGGTCCCACAGCAGGACCCCGGCGACACCGACGACGATCAGCACCCAGACTCCGACGGCGAACCGGTGCAGCCGCAGGACCGCGCAGGCCGGGGCAGGGGTCATGAGGACGGTCATACGGCCCTCCCCTCGCGGGCGGTGCCCGTGCGCCGGACGGTGCGGGCGGTGCCCGTGCGCCGGGCGAGCAGACGGAACGCGGCCAGGGCCAGCAGCGCGGCGACGGCCAGCACCAGGCCCGACTCCATCAGGTGCAGGGGCCAGAAGTGGGAGCGGGGGTGGTAGTCCTTGTAGAAGCCGACGGCGTCCGAACTGCGGTAGCAGGCGCGGTAGTTGTCGTTCGGACAGCCGGGGGCCGGGACATGGGCGCCGGTGGAGGTGACCAGGCCGTGGCGGACCTCGATGCCCACGCCCAGCGGGCCGTCGGCGAGGGCGCTGGTCCTGGTGACGCTCGGCCAGAGGTGGGGGAGGGCGCCGAGGGCGGCCGTCCAGAGCGCGGCCATGCCCACGAGGGCGGCGGCCAGGGCGGCCAGGGCGTTGCGCAGGACCAGGGCGGCGAGTGCGCCGACGGCCGGTGCGGCCAGGGTCAGGGCGACCAGGGCGGGGCCGTTGACGGCGAAGGTCGTGGTGTCGTACCAGGTCTTGGCGGTGTCGATCCGGCCCTCGCCCGCCGACCAGGCGAGGTGGTGCAGCAGGACCAGCAGGGCGCTGCCGGCCGCGAGCGGGACGGCCGGGACCGCGAGCTTGGCGGCCAGCCAGCGGGCCGGGCTGACGCCCTGGGTCCACGCCAGCTGGGCCGTGCGGGACTCCAGTTCCCGTCCGATCAGCGAGGCCCCGGCCCAGGCGGCGGCCAGGAACGGCATCAGGAAGACGGCCGTGGTGGTGTAGCCGTAGAGCTCCTTGTAGCGGCTGATCGGGGACTGGTCGACGGCGCAGGTGCGGGGGCCGTCGCCGTTGCAGGCGTCGTAGTGCCGCCATGCCTCGGCGGCCGTGTCGGTGACCGGGCCGCGCAGCCACAGCAGGGCGGCGGAGAGGACCACGACCAGCGCGATCCAGACGTACAGGGCCGGGCGGTGCAGGCGCAGCAGCCAGCGGGTGAGGCGGGGCGAGGGCACGCGCGCGGGGCGCGCGGTGGTGGCCGCGGCGGTCATATCGCCGCCTTCTGGTGGGCCGCCGGAGTGGTCGTGTCGTCCGGGGCACCGGGGCCGCGGAGGTAGGAGAGGATCAGCTCCTCCAGGGAGGGGGCGGCGGCGGTCAGGCCCTCGGGGAGCGGGCCCGAGGTCCGGATCAGGGCGGTGAGCTGGCGGCCGGTGGTGCGGGACTCGACCACCGTGTGCGGGTCGAGGGACGTCCCCGCGAGACAGGAGACGCGTGTGTGCGCCTCCAGCAGGTCGTCGATGTCCCCGGCGAGCCGGATCCGCCCCTCGCCCACGAGGAGGAGGTGGTCGCAGGAGCCCTCCAGTTCGGCGACGACGTGCGAGGACATCACGATCGTCGTGCCGTACTGCGCGGCCTGCGCCATCAGCACCCCCATCAGCTCGTGCCGGGCCAGCGGGTCCAGGTCGGCCATGGGCTCGTCCAGGAGCAGCAGTTCGGGCCGCTTGGCGAGCGCGAGGGCGAGGGCGAGGCGGGTGCGCAGGCCGCCGGAGAGGGAGCGGACGCGGGAGGCCCGATCGAGGCCGCCGCCGGCCACGATCCGCTCGGCGACGGACGCCTCCCAGCGGCCGGGGTTCAGGTCGGCGCCCATGCGCAGCGTCTCGGCGACGGTCAGCTGCGGGTACAGCGGCTTGTCCTGGGCGACATAGCCCACGCGCGGCCGGGCCGACGCCGGGTCCGTGCCGAGGACGGTGACAAGACCCTCGGTCGGCGTCAGCAGGCCGGCGGCGAGCGCGAGGAGGGTGGACTTGCCGGCGCCGTTGGGGCCGACGACCGCGCAGACACGGCCGGCGGGCAGCCGGAAGGCGCAGTCGCGCAGCGCCCAGCGGCCGGGCCGCGGGCGCCCACCGAAGCGTTTGCCCACGGCGGCCGCCTCCAGGGCGAAGCCGGCGGTCTCGGTCATGAGGGGTCTCCCTGACTGTGCTGTCCCGGACCGCCCTTTCCCCTGAAGGGGGCTTCCGGGAACTGCTTCTCGAGTACGGCGGTGAAGAGCGCGGCCACGTCCTCGCGGTCGAGGCCGGCCTCGCGGGCCCGGGCCGCCCAGTCGTCCAGCTCCCCGTGCAGGGGGGATTCGGCGGGCTGGGTGCCGAGCGAGCGCCTGACGAACGTGCCGAGCCCGCGCCGGGCCTCGACCAGGCCCTCGCGCTCCAGCTCCCGGTAGGCCTTGAGGACCGTGTTGGGGTTGATCGCGGTGGCCTCGACCACCTCGCGTGCGGTGGGCAGTCTGTCTCCCGGCTCCAGCAGGCCCAGTCGCAGGGCCTGTTTGGTCTGCTGGACGATCTGGACGTAGGTGGCGACGCCGGAGCGCCGGTCGATGCGGTACTCGACCACCCGTACTACCACCCTTTCACTAATTGAGTAGTGAAAGGGTGTTGGAAGGGGGCTGAGAAAGTCAAGCGGAATCGGGTGAACCGATCGGCCCGGGCCGTGCGATGAGGGGACGTGAGCGAAACGAGAAGCGACGGGGAGCTGCTGCGGGCCGCCGCGGACGGGGACCGGCGCGCCTTCGAGGAGCTGTACCGGCGGTACGCGCCGTGGCTGACCGCACGGCTGCGCGGCCGGTGCGCCGACGCGGGCGTGGTCGACGACGTCGTACAGGAGACGTTCCTCGCGATCTGGCGGGGCAAGGCCCGCTACCGCGAGGACGGGGACGTGGCCGGGTGGCTGTGGCGTATCGGCTCCCGGCGGCTGATCGACGCGCTGCGGGGGGACGGTGCGCGGGGGCGGCTCAGGCAGACGCTGGCGCGGCTGCGGCACCGGGACGAGGCGTCCGCGGAGGAACGCGTGCTCGCGGGGGTGGAGCACGGGGACCTCGCGGGCGCCCTGGTCCGGCTCTCACCGGATCTCCGCGCGGTCCTCCAGGCGACGGTCATCGACGGGCTGACCACCCGCGAGGCGGCCGTGCTGCTCGGCATACCGCCGGGGACGGTCAAGACACGGGCGATGCGGGCCCGCAAGCAGTTGAGGGAGGCGCTGGCATGAGCGGGAGTACGACCGCGGAGGGCGGCGGCATGACCTGGCACGTGGACGCGGAGGATCTGCGGGCCTACGCCCGGGGCGAGTTGGCGCCGCCGCTGCTGTGGTCCGCCGACACGCATCTGATGGCCTGTGCCCAGTGCCGCGCGGTGCTCGCCTCCGTCGGCGACCCGGTGGCCCTGGACGCCGGCTGGGAGCGGCTGGACGCCGAACTCGACGTGCCCAGGCCCCCGTTGTTCGAGCGGCTGCTGGTGCGGACCGGGGTCCCCGACCACATCGCGCGGCTGCTGACGGCGACGCCCGTGCTGCGCCGGTCCTGGCTCGGGGCGGTCGTCGCGGTACTGGTGATGTCGGTGCTGTCGACCCAGGTGGTCCCGAGCGCCGGTTCCCCCACCCTCTTCCTGGCCCTGGCGCCGCTGCTCCCGCTGGCCGGGGTCGCGCTGTCGTACGGGCCCGCGCTGGACCCGACGTACGAGATGACGGTGGTCGCCCCGCTGCACGGGTTCCGGCTGCTGATGATCCGCACGGTCGCCGTGCTCGCCGCCGGGCTCGGCCTCGACGGCCTGGCGACGCTCGCCCTGCCCGGCTACGGGCTGGGCGCCCTGGCCTGGCTGCTGCCCGCCCTCGCCCTCACCTCGACCGGCCTCGCGCTGTCCGCCCGGCTCGGCCCGGTGCTCGCGCCGTCGCTGGTCGGCGGGGCATGGGTGGCGCTGCTGCTGGCGGCCCACGCCCATGACGCCGACGCGACGCTCGCGCCGTTCACCGCGGCCGGCCAGGGGGTGGCGGCGGCGGTCGCCGCGCTCGCCGGCGGGCTGCTCTTCCTCGCCCGTGACCGCTTCGACCGCTCCCTAGCCGTCCGCTTCCAGTCCGACCACTTCAGGGGAAGTGCCGTATGACACCCACCGTTTCCGCCTCCGGACTCAGTCTCCGCTACGGCGGCACCCGCGCCCTCGACGATGTGTCGCTGCGCCTGACCCAGGGCGTCACCGGCCTCCTCGGGCCCAACGGCGCCGGAAAGACAACCCTGTTGAGGGTGCTGGCCACCGCCGTGCCCGCCGACAGCGGCGCCTTCACGGTCCTCGGCCACGACCCGGGCAGTTCCTCGGGCCGCCAGGAGGTGCGGCGCGGGCTCGGCTATCTGCCCCAGACCCCGGGCTTCCACCCGGACTTCACCCCCTTCGCGTTCGTCGACTACGTGGCGATCCTGAAGGAGATGACCGACCGGACGGCACGCCACCGTGAGGTGCGGCGGGTGCTGGAGGAGGTCGCGCTGGGTGACGTACGGGGCAAGCGGATCAAGAAGCTGTCCGGCGGGATGCGGCAGCGGGTGGCGCTGGCGGCCGCGCTCGTCGGCGACCCCGGCTTCCTCGTCCTCGACGAGCCGACCGTCGGCCTCGACCCCGAACAGCGCATGCGATTCCGGGAGTTGATCGCCCAGGCGGGCGAGGGGCGGACGGTCCTGCTGTCCACCCACCAGACCGAGGACGTGGCGATGCTCTGCCACCGGGTGCTGGTGATGGCGGGCGGCCGGATCCGCTTCGACGGAACCCCCGCCGAGCTGACCGCGCGGGCGGCCGGCCGGGTGTGGAGCAGCACGGAACGCGACCCCGGAGCGAAGGCGGGCTGGCGCACCGGAACGGGCTCCTTCCGCAACGTGGGCAGCCCCCCGCCGGGCGCCCAGCTCCTCGAACCGACCCTGGAGGACGGCTACTTGCTCACCCTGGACGACGCCGGAGCGAGCGCGGAGGTGGCGGCATGAGCGCGCTGCTCGACGAGAAGGTGACCGGAGTGGAGGCCCCTTCGGCGGGCTCCCCCCGCCGGGCCGTGCTCGCCCTGGCGCTCTTCGAGGGACGCAGACTGCTGCTGCGTGTCCCGATGCTGTGCGCGCTGGCGCTGTACGCGGTGTGGATCGGCTGGACCACCCCGGACTACCAGGGCGGCTATCCGGCCTTGCAGGACGCCGACCGGTCCACCCAGTTCGGCCCGCTGCTGGTGGGGCTCGCGGCGCTGTTCTGCGTCAACCAGGCGGTGCTGCGCTCCAAGCGGCGTGACACGGAACGGCACTTCGGGGTGCTGCCCCTGGAACCGTGGCGCCGCACGGCGGCCCACGCCCTCTCCCTCGTTCCGGTGGCCCTGCTCGTCGCGGTGGGCGTGGGCGTGCAGTTCGGCTGGTCGGCGCTGAAGTCCGGTGCGGTCGGGTCGGGTTCACCGGCCGAGCTGCTCGTGGGCCCCCTGGCCGTGCTGCTGTTCGGCGCGTTCGGCGTCCTGGTCGCCCGGCTGCTCCCGTCCGGCCTGACCGCGTCGCTGATCGTGCTGTTCCTCTTCGTCCTCGCCGTCATGGCCGCTCCGTCCGGGGGCGGCGAACGCGGGCCGCACTGGCTGGAGCCGGTCGTCACCGACTCGGCCGGCAACAGCCTGCCGGCGGACCTGCTGGGCCGGCCCGCCGCCTGGCACGCCCTGTACCTCGCGGCCTTCGCGCTGACGGTGGCGCTGGCCGCGATGTTCGCCGCGGGCGGCCGCGGCCGGGTCCTGACGGGCTCGCTCGCGGGTGCGCTGGCGCTGGCGGTCACGGGCGGGGTGCTCCAGAGCGGACCGCTGCCGCAGTCGGTCGTCGCGGCACGGGAGCGGGCCTCGGTGAGCCCGGAGAAGGTGCAGAACTGCGTGCGCCGGGACGGATCGACGTACTGCGCCTTCCCGGAGTGGTCGGGCCGGGTGGACACCTGGGCCGGTGTGGTCCGTGGGGTGCAGTCCCTGGCGGGCGGCCCGGCCCACGACCAGGACCTGGTGATACGGCAGCGTATCGACGCCCGCTACGGCCTGGAGTCCGACACCACCATCGAGCCGGCCGCCACCGCCCACCAGGTGACCGTCGGCACCGCGTGGGGCGGCAACCGCGTCCCCGAGTTCTCGACTGCCGTCGCCTCCGTACTGGTGGCGGGCAGCGAGAAGGCGACGGTCGACCTGTGCGACGGCCGTATGGTCACGATCATGTGGCTGGGGATCTCCGGCCTGCCCGACCCGCTCCAGTCGCTGCGCCACGTCCGCCTCGACGACAGCCTGACCGGCTCCGCGATCGTCCTCTCCCCGACCAACCCGCTGGGCATGTCGGCCGCACAGACGGACGTAGTACGGGAACTGCTCGGCAAGAACCGCGACGAGGTCGAGGCACGGGTGAAGGCGCACTGGACGGAGCTGACGGCCCCGAAGGTGAGCACCGCACGGGCGGCCGCCCTGCTCGGCGCCAGGGCACCGCGGAAGGGCCTGGAGAAATGCGAGGCGTGACAGGGAAGGTCTCGGAAAGCACGGCGTCGGAAGCGGGCCGGGGCATGGGCCGAGGGGTTGCTGAAGTGCGGTTACTCGTAAGGGAGTTGACGCCGGCGGTGGCGCGGACGCTGCCCTGGCGGGCGCTGGCGGTCGGAGCCGTCCTGGGCCTGTTGCTGGCGTGTGTGCCCCGTCTGCCCGGCGACGGACCGGCCAACTGGCCGCCCCTGACCGGGCTGCGCACCGCCGCCCTCGCCTACGCCCTGGGCCTGGCCTTCGTCCTGGACGACCCGGCCCGCCACACCACCTCGACGGTGCCGGTCCGGCGGGCGCTGCGCACCGGCCTGCGGCTGGCGCTGGTCACCCCCGTCACCGTGGTGTGGTGGACGGCCGTGCTCCTGCTGATCCCGTCGCCGGTACGGCCCCCGTGGGGCGCGGTCACCGTGGAGGCGGCGGCGACCTGCGCACTCGCCCTCGCGGCCGGCGCGGTGGCCGTCCGCCTCACGGAGGAGCCCCGTCCGGGCCCCTCGGTGGCGGCGGCCCTGCTCTTCACGGCGATCGTGTCACCGCTGCTGCTGCCACAGCGCTGGGCCCTGTTCGTCTGGCCCCAGGACAAGCGCTGGGACACGGCCCACGAGCGGTGGGCGTGGCTGCTGGCCGGGGCGCTGACGGCCCTGCTGCTGAGCCTGCCGGAGCCGGTGCGGAAAGTTCAGCCCGTCCGGCGTCCGAGGACGAGGCCGAAGGCCGACGGGGGGCTGGGGGCCGACGGGGGGCTGGGGGCTTAGCCCCCGGGGCCGCGCACCCTCACCGACGATCAGGTCTCCGTGCGGTACATCAGGTCCGTCTCGTACGTGCTGAATCCCAACCGCTCGTAGACGGATACGGCCGCCTTGTTGTCGGCGTCCACGTACAGCATCGCGTTCGCCACTCCTCGCCGCTCCAGGTGCCGCAACCCGATCGTCGTGAGCGCCTTCCCCAGCCCGCCTCCCTGCGCCCCCGGCCGCACCCCGAGCACATACACCTCGCCGAGCCCCTCCTCGGCGTGCACCTTCGTCCAGTGGAAACCGATGAGTTCGTCACCGCGGAAGGCGAGGAAGAAGCCGGCCGGGTCGAACCAGGGCTCGGACTTACGGGCGTCCAGGTCCCGTTGGGTCAGGGACCCCTGCTCGGGGTGGTGGGCGAAGGCGGCGGCGTTCACGGCGAGCCAGGCGCCGTCGTCCTGACCGGGGACGAAGGCACGGACCGTCACATCCGCCGGCAGCACCGGCTCGGGGAGGTTCAGATCGGTCAACGGCCGCCGCATCTGGCGGAGTTCACGGAACAGCGTCAGACCGAGCACCTGCGCCAGATGCCGGGCCGCCGAGTGGCCGCCGTGGGCCCACACCCGCAGCCGCTTGCCGGACGCGGCGAGCAGGGCCGAGCCCAGCGCCCGCCCGTGGCCGTGGCCGCGGTGCTCGGGGTGGACGACCAGCTCGGCGGCCGGCGCCTCCACCGGATCGGTGTCCTCCAGCTGGGCGTAGCCGACGAGTTCGTCGTCGAGGGAGAGGAGGAAGTGGGAGACGCCCTCGCGCTCACCGCCCCGCAGTTGCAGCCGCCCCTGTTCGGACACCGCCTGCTGGCCGTCGTTCGCGGCGGCCGCCGCCAGCAGGGCGAGCACGGCCTCGATCTGCTCGGGGGAGAGAGCGGACAGGGTCTCGATGGAGCGGGCCCGGCCCGCGCGTGCGGTGTCGTCGCTGGTCATGCGTATGAGGGTACGGGGAGCCCGCCGCACCACGCCCGGCGAACCGGAGGCCAGGGGCGAACGGAACGGAATGGCAAAGCGGAGGGCAAAGGGAAACCAGGATGTAACCAAGGAACCTCTATCGACGCTACGCGCGTTGACCTTAGGCTGCGCCGGACGGGGACCGGATCCCAGTACACCCACAGGGGGGCGTATGCCAGCCAACGACCAGTCCAGCCCGCGCCGCAGACCTCGTGTCCACCGCCTGATGGCCGCGGCCGCCGGCCTCGCCACCGTGGGCGCCCTCGCCGCCGCCCTCCCGGCGGACGCGCACGAGAACAAGGGCGGCGGTCATCTCCCGAGCCGCTACCAGGACGTCCAGCTTCTCTCCTTCAACGACCTGCACGGCAACCTCGAACCCCCGTCGGGCTCGTCGGGCCGCGTCACCGAACTGCAGGCCGACGGCACGACGAAGACGATCGACGCGGGCGGTGTCGAGTACCTCGCCACCCACCTCCGCGAGGCCCGCAAGAACAACCCGTACTCCATCACCGCGGCCGGCGGCGACATGGTCGGCGCCTCTCCCCTCATCTCGGGTCTCTTCCACGACGAACCCACCATCGAGGCCCTCAACAAGCTGGACCTGGACGTCACTTCGGTCGGCAACCACGAGTTCGACGAGGGCGCGAGGGAACTGGCCCGGCTGCAGAACGGCGGCTGCCACCCGACGGCCGGCTGCTACACGGACAAGAAGTTCGAGGGCGCCGACTTCCCCTACCTCGCCGCGAACGTCCTGGACGAGAAGACCGGCAGGCCCATCCTGAAGCCGTACTGGATCTGGAAGAAGAAGGACGTCCGGATCGGCTTCATCGGCGTGACCCTGGAGGACACCCCCGGTGTCGTCTCCGCCGAGGGCGTCAAGGGCCTGAAGTTCAAGGACGAGGTCGAGACGATCAACAAGTACGCCAAGGTGCTGCGCGCCCAGGGCGTCAACTCGATCGTCGCCCTCATCCACGAGGGAGGCCTGCCGGCCTCGGGCGCGTACAACTACGACTGTGACTCCGGGGGTTCGGGCAGCGGGGTCTCCGGCCCGATCGTCGACATCGCGAAGAACATCACTCCGTCCGTGGACGCCCTGGTCACCGGCCACACCCACGCGGCCTACGTCTGCACCATCCCCGACCCGTCGGGCAAGCCCCGCATGGTCACCTCGGCCGCGTCCTTCGGCCGCCTCTACACGGACACCACGCTGACGTACGACCGCTTCACCGGTGACATCGTCCGTACGGCGGTCAAGTCCGCGAACCACGTGGTCACCCGGACCGTCGCCAAGGCGCCCGACATGACCGAGCTGATCGGCCGGTGGAACACCCTCGCGGCCCCCGTCGGCAACCGCGCGATCGGCTACATCTCCGCCGACATCGCCAACTCCGGCACCGAGTCCCCGATGGGCGACCTGATCGCCGACGCGCAACTGGCGTACGGCAGGGAGCTGGACCCGGAGACCGACCTGGCGCTGATGAACCCCGGCGGAGTGCGGGCGGGGCTGACCTACGCGGCCAAGGGCGGTGAGGGCGACGGGGTCGTCACCTACGCCGAGGGCTTCACCGTCCAGCCCTTCTCCAACACGGTCAACCTCCAGGACTTCACCGGCGCCCAGCTGATCCAGGTGCTCAAGGAGCAGGTGAGCGGCTCCAACGCGGCCTCCCCGAAGGTCCTGCAGCCGTCGTCGGGGCTGACGTACACGCTCGACCTGACGAAGACCGGAGCGGACCGCGTGGTCACGGACTCCATCAGGCTGGGCGGCAGCGTCATCGACCCGTCGGCCACCTACCGCGTCGCCACCAACAGCTTCCTCGCGGGCGGCGGCGACGGCTTCACCACGCTGGGCCAGGGCACGAACGACCTGGTCGGCACGGACGACCTGGCGGCGCTGGAGCGGTACCTCACCGCCAACTCCTCCGCGTCGAACCCGATCGCGCCGCCGGCCACGAACCGGATCACGATCACGCAGTAACCGTTCCGCCCTGATCAGGGGCCCGGTGCCGGTCGGCACCGGGCCCCTGCTGTTTCTAAATTCTGTGTAAGCGCGGGTTCGGTTCCGGAAATGGCATATGAATCGCTCACAGCATCAACTCAGGAACCTCTCAGTGGAATTGGCCTTTCGCGGCTCCGGAAATGCCGTAGTGTTTTCCATGTCGAAAGCGAACAGCGCAAACGGCAACCGAGAGCAAAGGACATCATCATGAGCTTCCACAAGATCGCCCCGGTCAAGAAGGCCCCCTGCAAGCCCGCCCCGGCGGCAAAGAAGCCCGCTCCGAAGAAGCCGGCCCCGAAGCGCCGCCCCATCGGCGACAAGCACTGACGTGTAATTCACACACGTAAATCAAAGGTAATTGCAGCGGATCGGCAGAAGAACTGTTGCAGATCAGTGACAGACGCGCCGAAAGCACTCCGTGAGGCGGGGTCACCGGTCAGGGCGAGCATGCTCGCAATCCGGTGGCCCCGCCTCGGCCGTGTTCCCGCCGTACCGAAGGGAGTTGTCGACCATGAAGGAAGTCCGTGCGGCCTTCGGCCGTTTCTGGCCGCTGACCCGCGGCGACCGCAGATGGCTGGTGGCGATCATCGCCTGCGTGGTGGTCTCCGCACTCGCCGAGACCGCCTCGATCCTGCTGTTCGCCGAACTCACCGACAACGCCCTGAAGGCCGGTTCCCTCGCCGCCTTCTGGGGCCCGGCCGCCGCCTGGCTCGGCGTGGCCGCGCTCGGCGCGCTCGTCGGCTACCTCGGCAACTCGCTCGCCACCTGGACCGCCGAGAGATTCGTCCTCAGACTGCGCGCCAGGGTCTTCCGGCACGTCCAGGACCTGCCCCCGCACTTCTTCCAGAAGCACCGCCAGGGCGACCTGGTCGAACGCCTCACCGGTGATGTCGAGGCCATCGAGCAGATGGTCGTGTCGGGCGTCGTCGGCACGGTCGCCGCCGCCTTCTCGGCCGTCTTCTACTCCGCCGCCGCCCTCTATCTCCGCTGGGACCTGGCCCTGGCCACCTTCGTCCTCGCGCCCCTCTTCCTGCTCGCCGCCCGCCGCTTCTCCGGCCGCATCAGGACGGCCTCCCAGGACGAGCGGGTCGCCGACGGCGCCATCACCTCGGTCGTCGAGGAGTCACTGGGCAACATCGTGCTCACCCAGGCCTACAACCGCCGTGCGGACGAGGAGCGGCGGCTCGACCGCGAGGCACGCGCCTGGATGAGCGCCAGTGTCCGGGGCGCCCGGCTGAGCGAGATGTACGAGCAGTTCGTCGAGGTCGTCGAGACGCTGTGCGTCCTCGCCGTGATCGGCCTCGGCGTCTGGGAGATCTCCGCCGGGCGGATGACCCTCGGTCAGCTCCTCGCCTTCGCCGCGTTCATCGGCTACCTCTATCCACCGGTCCGCAGCCTCGGCCGGCTCGGCCTCACCCTCACCGCGGCCACCGCGGGCGCCGAGCGGCTGAACGAGATCCTGGACACCCGGCCCGCCGTCACCGATCCCGCCGAACCGGTCGCCGCCTGGCCCGTGCGCGGCTGGGTCGCCTTCCACGACGTCTCCTTCCGCTATCCGGACTCCCGCCGCGCCTCCCTGCGGGACGTGAACTTCGCCGCGGGCCCCGGCGAGTTGGTGATCGTCACCGGCTCCAGCGGTGCCGGCAAGTCCACCCTCTCCAAGCTGCTCACCCGCTTCTACGACCCCGCACAGGGCGTGATCACCCTGGACGGCGTCCCACTGACCGACATGAGTCTCGAATTCCTGCGCGAGAACGTGGCGTTGCTCCCCCAGGAGACCCTCATCCTCAACGGCACGATCCGCGAGAACATCGCCTGCGGACGCCCCGGCGCGAGCGAGGAGGAGATCCAGGGCGCGGCGCGCGAAGCGGCGGCCCACAACTTCGTCACCGCACTCCCCGAGGGTTACGACACCCCCATCGCGCCCGGCACCGCCGCCCTGTCCGGAGGTCAGCTCCAGCGCGTCGCCATCGCCCGCGCCATGCTGCGCGCCGCGCCGGTCCTCGTCCTGGACGAGCCGACGGCAGGCCTGGACGCGGTCGCCGCCCGCCAGGTCGTGGCGCCCCTGCGCAAGCTGATGGCGGGCCGTACGACCATCATGATCACCCACGATCTGAGCCTCGCCCCCGACGCGGACCGCATCCTGGTCGTCGACCGGGGACGCCTGGTGGAGACCGGCACCCACGCCGAACTCCTCGCCCGCGGCGGCACCTACGCGGCCCTCGCCGAGCCCCTGCCGGACGCGGTGGCGGACGTACCGCCGACGGTGGACGAGACGATGATCCTCAGGTGGTAGCGGGCGGGGTGCGGTGGGTCCAGTACCAGGAGAACAGGGCGCCGAGCGCGACCAGGGCGACCAGCGGCACGCACACCAGCTCCAGGAACTCGTGATCCGGCCTGCCCGTGACGGCCTGCCGAATGCTGAACACGAACATCGCGAGCAGCACGAGCAACGCGCCGTTGAACCGTTCCTAAAGGCCGAGCGGGAGTGAGTCCTGTTGCCAGAACCCATGCTCAGCCGTGTGCCCCGGACGGTGCTGGGCACACTGGTCGGCCGCTTTCACTCCACGCTCAGCGCCATCGGATCGTGTTCGTGGTCCGGGGACGCGGGGCGGCGTTCCTCACGCCCTCGGGCGCCATGTCCAGCCTGGGCGGTCCGATGCCCACACCCATCGCTCCGGTGGGTGTGGGGCGGTGCCGCCCGTCGCCGGATACCGTGCCCGAGGGCGCGCCTTCCGATAGCCACGCTCGCGGCGTCGTGCCGCGTTGTGGCCCGCTTCGTGCTGCTGAGAGGCTTCTGCCAGTGCTGCGCGCCCCACTTGGAGGTGTAGCCGGGCTTCCGTCTGCCGTGCTTCTCGCGGGTCTTGTCCGTGTCGAAGTCGAGGTCCTCGATGGCGATGTTCAGTCCGTGCCGGGCAGCCCAGTGCAGCAGGCGGATCAGGGCGTGTCTCACCTGGGCGTCCCGGTAGGAGGCGGGGCCGTCGAGGTCGAAGAAGAACCTGCGTGGTTCGCCGCACGGGTTGCCGTGTGCGTCGAGGCGCCAGGCGGCCAGGTGGTCGGCGTTGGCGTCGAAGCCGATTAAGCCACCGGCGCGGGCCGCCGCCAACGGCACTGTCTGGACCGGGGGGATCGTCCAGGACGCGGTCAGGTACCAGCGCCCGCGAACTGTGTCTTCGTGGATGCGGTAGGCGATGGCCCGGTCGGCTGCCACGCGGTCGGCCCACTGCTCACCCCGGTGCGCGAACGACACCTTCGCCGCCAGCACGTACCGGCCGTGTGGAGCGTTCGCCAGATGCGCCAGCGGCGCGGGCAGCTTGACCGAGATCTCGCCGCCGGGTGTGACGCGGATGGTCTCGTTGCCGAACCTTTTGCCGGACTCGCCGTCCGCGGCGAAAAGCCGGGCGCCCTGCCCGCCACCGCGTGCGCCACTGCTCCTCAGTGAGCTGCGCTTCCTCAAGGTGATGGCGGGTGTTCAGCAGCCGTTTCCCGCCTCGCACCACGCGCACGACCCCGGCCTCACGGTCCGCCCGCACCATCTGAAGCCGGTCTTCGAGCACACACAGGCGGCGCCTCTTCGCATGCCACTCCCGAGTGCCGCGGTAGCCGCCCGGCGCCTGCTTGGTGCCTTTCTCACCCACTGGCCGGGACAGCCGGTGCTCGATCGTCTGGATCCCGGCTTCCAGGCTCTGAATGTGCGCGAGCTGGCCGCGCCGGGCCAGCGCCCACTGATCGTGAGTGGCCTTCGGGCCCACTGCTCACTGTCGTGTTCCAGCCCGGCCGCGCACCACGCCTTCAGATCACGGCAGGCGAGCGAGCCGAGCAGATCAATCTGTCACCAGACCCAACGACCACCACGGGCGAAGGTCACGCATTCGACGCAAGAACTCCCGTTCCCCATGCAGGCGTGTGTGTCGGCCACCGCCCGGAAACTCACTCATGCGCGCCAGAACACGCTCAACTGCCGTCGATCACCTCCTGTTCACAACCCCCAGCTCCACCCCTTGCGCCGGGCGGTCCGGTGGAGGATCAGATCCTCGACGTTCGGCTGCCGCTCCCAACTGAGGCTGCGGCGCGGGGCGGCGGCCAGACACAGCTCGGAGACCTCGGCGTACGGGTCGTCCAGCCGCCGGTCGTCCAGCTGCGGAAGCAGGAAACGACGGCCCTCGAAGTCGTAGAGGTGGGTCGTGCACGTCAGGACGGGGGTCCGCGGCCACCCTGCGAGCCAACCGGCCACCGCTCGCCGCCCCCGACCCGGCGCCGATCACGGCGGTGGCCCGCCCGAGGATGAAGTCGACGTTCCTGCCGGGTCCGGCCCCTCTCTGCGAATTCCCTTTGGTGTCAGGGGTGTTGAGGAGTGGAGGAGGCGGGCAAGGAGGGATCACGGTACTCAGGGGGAAGGACAAGGAAGTCGAGGTGACCGGGTGAGAGGGGCGGAGCGGTGTCGGGGGAGAGGCTGATCGCGGGAACTCTGCTCGCGGAGCGGTACCGGCTGCTGCGGCAGCTCGAGTCGGGCGCCACGGGCGCCGTGTGGCTCGCCGAGGACGAGACATCCGGCCGGCAGGTGGCCCTGCGGATGGTCCCCGTGCCGACGGACGACCTGTCGCGTCCAAGGAGGGAGGACTTCGCGCGCTGGTTGAGGCCGGTGACATTCATCGACAGCCCGCAGGTCCTTCGGACATACGACGTCATACCTGAGGGCGACTGGGTGTGGCTCGCCACGGAGTACGTGCCGGATACGCGCAGTCTGGCCCAAGTGATCTCGGAACAAGGACCGTTGAGCCAGCGGGAGACGGCGCGCGTGGGGCTCGCCGTGCTTCGGGCACTGAGGGCGGCGCACGCTGTCGGAGTGGTGCACCGCGCGCTGGCACCGGAGCGCGTGCTGCTCGCACCCGACGGGCGGGTTCTCGTGACGGGGTTCGGGTACGGCGAGTTGATCAGCCGCGGCACCGCACCGGGCGACATGCTGGTGGGAGCGCCTCAGTACATGGCTCCCGAGACCATCCAGGGTGGTCATGCGGGCGAGGCCTCCGACCTCTTCTCGCTGGGCGCCGTCCTGTATACGGCGGTGGAGGGCCACGGGCCCTTCGACACGGGCACGACGCTCGGTGACCTGTACGCCGTTCTCCACGAGGAGCCTCCGCCTCCTCACCGTGCCGGTCCCCTCGCCCCCGTCCTGCTGGAGCTGTTGCGGAAAGACCCCGCCCGGCGCCCGACGGCCGGGGAGGCGGAGCAGAGGATGAGCTTCGCCGGCATCGAGTGGCGGGGGTCCCCGACAGAGGCGGCGGAGGCCGGTGTCGCACCAGGCTGGACCGGACCGGCCCTGCCCGAACCACGCAGCGTCCTGCCACCGACCGCCAGGGCGTTCGGGGCCGGCCCGGTCGCCGACTTCCTCGCTGTCACGTCGGCCGTCCTCATCGGCGTCGCCTGCGTCGTCTACGTCCTGCCCGGTATCGACACCACGTGGCGGTTGGCCGTCCTGTGGGCGATCCTCGTGACGGTCGCTGTGCTCAACGCCCGTCGCCGCGCGCCGACTTACCCGGTAGCCCCCCTGAGACCCCCCGGCCCCTTCAGGACCACCCCGTGCCGAGGCGCCGCCTTCCTCAGGGGCCTCACCGACGCCGCCGTGTTCCGGCGACCTCGTACGGCCGTACTGCTACCACCGCCCACCAAGGACGCCTACCTCCGAGAGGCCTACGACCGCCTTGGCCCGCCGCCGTCCGCACCCGATGCCGGGCTCACGGGAGGCGACCGATGAGCGAACCCACTCCGGAGCAGGAAGCGTCGGGCGGGCCCCGGAGTTCGTGGCAGGACCTCCCCCTCGACGCTCAGATCGCCGCATGGGAGACGAGACTTCCGGGCAGCGCAGAACGCATGCTCCGGCAGATCGAGGCCGACTACGAGCATCGGCGCTGGCTCGACAAGGTGGAGATACGCTTCCGGATCTTCGGCGCGGTGGTGGCCGGCACCGGCATCACCGGCCTGTTCTGGCTGGCGAAGTATCTGGTCGACCATCACGCCCCCGGTGTCGCGGCCGGGATCTTCGGCGCCGGCATCGCCGCCTTCGCCGGCCTGGTGTTCCGTCGGGACCGGCAGGGCAAGTGAGCGGACGGCCGGAGAGATGGCCGGGACCTGAACACACCGAACAGCCGACGGCGGAGCGGTCCGTGTTCGTGGATGGGGTGAAGAACAAGGCGTGTGGCCCCACGACCGGGTGAGGTCCGCGGGAGTACGACCTTTGCGGACGCCCTTCTGGCGAAGCCCCAGGCTCCTCCGGCTGCTCCACCGCAGCCACCGTTCCCCGCCACCCTCAGGGTGGCCCCGCCGTCGCTGGGACCGTATGGGCGTGTCAGGGCGTCTACTGTGGGGATGCACCCGTTTCGTGGGCCTGTGGCGCGTGAGGAGCATCGGTGATCACCCGGATCGAGATCGACGGCTTCAAGACGTTCGAGGACTTCTCACTCGACGTGTCGCCGTTCCTCGTGCTGCTGGGCGCGAACGGCTCGGGCAAGTCCAACCTGCTGGAGGCCGTGGCACTGCTCGGTCGGCTGGTGAAGGATCCGCGAGGTCAGACGCTGGTTCGGTACGCCAGGCGGGGCGGGGCCCGGGAGCTGTTTCGGAGAGGGCCAGAGGGCGGCCTGGTTGACGCGATGCGGCTGAGTGCGAACGTCCTGGTGCGGACCCCGCTCGGTGCGGCGCATGTGAGGGTCGAAATGACCATCGACACGCAAGGGGCATCCGAAACGTTGGCCGTCCAGGGGCGTTTCACATGTCTCGGCAGCGAGGGACTCGAACTGCCACGAGCGGTAGCCGAACAGATCGACCGCAATGCCACCCGGGTGCTCCGGGGGGATCCGGACCCGGTGGCGGAAAACCAGGCGCAGCGAGCGGTGTTCGGCGCAGTGAGAGAAGCCGTCGCGGGATGGCGCATCCTGGACCTTCAGCCCGAGGCGATGCGCCGTCCCTCCGACGCGTACGACTCCGACCCTCTTGCGGAGGACGGCAGTAACCTCGGCGCAGTGCTCGGCAGGCTGTGGGAGGGGAAACCGGAGGGAAAGGCCGGTTTCGAGGCGGACGTCGCAGCGGTTCTTCCCGAGGTCCGGAAGATCGATGTGGCCCGGGATGTGGAACGGGGCCAGTGGGACATCTGGATCCGGCACAGGAATGAGCCGAAGATGCCCCCGCAGGTCGTCTCCGGCGGAACGCTTCGTCTGCTCGGGTTGCTCGCCGCGGCTCACGACCCCGTCCACTCTGGTGTGCTGATGCTGGAAGAACCAGAGAACGGACTGCACCCGAGTCGTGTGCCGAGACTTCTGGAGAGGTTGAGAGAGCGGGCCACGGATCTGAGGCGGTCCGAACCGCAGGAATGGGAATGGTACGGGGGTGTCGGAAGGGGTGACAGCGACGGCCTTCATCAGATCCTCGTGACCTCTCACTCCCCGGTGGTCCTCTCCTCCCTTCTCGACAAGGCATCTCACGACGTGGTCTTCCTCGACACGGTCACCCGCCTGGGCGGCGGGCAGTCGCCGACCAGGCTCACCCGTGCCCGCAAAGTTGCCGGATCCGGCGAGCGCGGCACGTACGTCACCCCCATGGAGGTACGCCAGTACCTGAACCCGGTGGGGTATGAGCATGGGGCTTAGATACCTCAGTATCGCGTTGCTCACCGAGGGACTCAGCGACCAGTGGTTTCTGCTGCCGCTGATCAACCGTCAGGTCGAGGCGCTGGTGTCGGAGTCCGGGGAGGGTTTCCTCTTCGACACCACCAGGCCGGGCGAGCGTCTTACTGTCGAACCCCGTGATCGCGTTGTCTCGGAAGTCGAGGCGCTGCTGGAACACTTCGACCTCGTGGTCGTTCACCACGATCACAACGAACGAGGGAAGATCGACTCCGTACGAGCCGCGCTGCGCGAGCCTCAAGCCCGTGAACGAGTCGTGGGGATCATTCCTGTCCGGGAGACCGAGGCCTGGATGCTCGCCGATCCCGCCGCCCTGCCGACGGGGCCTGAGGCGGCAGTGCGACAGCTGATCAATTCACCGCGCGAGGTCGAGAAGGTCGCAGATCCCAAGAAGACTCTGGCAGAGGCGTTCGGTCCACGACACCGGCCCGAGTTCGACTTTGATCTGCTGGGACAGCGTGTGTCTCTGAAGGTGCTCCAGCGGGTTCCCGCATACGAACGCTGGGTCGGCGACCTGCGTACGGCCTTGGAGCGCCTGCACTTTCTGTGAGGTTCTTGGATCACAGACCCCTACGGCACCTCGGGCGGAGGTGTCGGTGCCCCCGGTAGGCGTACGGTCGCGATCGTGCCGCCGCCCGGTGCGCGGGCCAGGGTGACCTCGCCGCCCGCCTGCTCGACGGTACGGGCGACGATCGACAGGCCGAGGCCCGAGCCGGGGAGGGCGCGGGCGCTGGGGGAGCGCCAGAAGCGGTCGAAGACGTGCGGGAGTTCGTCCTCGGGGATGCCGGGGCCGTGGTCGCGGACGGTGAGGGTGCCGCGGTCCAGCTGGACGTCGATCGTGCCGCTGTCGGGGCTGAACTTCACCGCGTTGTCGAGGATGTTGACGATCGCCCGCTCCAGGGCGGACGGCTCCGCGCGAACGTACCAGGGCTGGAGGTCGGCGGTGATCGTCAGCTCGGGGCCGCGCAGCCGGGCCCGGCGCAGGGCCGCCTCGACCGTGTCCCGCAGCGACACCACCTGCACACGCTCGCCCCGCTGCCCCTGCGACCGCGACAGCTCCTGCAAGTCGCCGATCAGGGACGCCAGTTCGGTCATCTGCGCCTTCACCGAGGCGAGGAGCGCCTTGCGGTCCGCCGGGGGGATCGGGCGGCCCGTCTCCTCGCTGCGGGTGAGGAGTTCGATGTTGGTACGGAGGGAGGTGAGGGGGGTGCGGAGTTCGTGGCCGGCGTCCGCGATCAACTGCTGCTGCAGCTCACGGGAGTTGGCCAGGGAGGTCGTCATCGAGTTGAAGGAGCGGGAGAGCCGGGCCACCTCGTCCTCGGCGTCCTCCTCCACCGGGATGCGGATGCTCAGATCCTCGGTGCGGGCCACGTGCTCGACGGCCTCGGTGAGCTTGTCGACGGGACGGAGACCGGCCCGCGCGACCGCGAGCCCGGCGGCGCCGGCACCGAGGACTCCGACACCGGAGACGAGGAGGAGGATCAGGGCGAGTTCGTTGAGGGTGGACTGGGTTCCCTTGAGGGGGACCGCGAGCTGCAGGGCGACCCCTTGCCCGTCGTTCTGGTCGACACCGAGGTACAGGGTCATCACACGGACGGCGTTGCCCTTCTTGTCGGTGCCGTTGCGGACGTCCCCCCGGAGGAACTTCGCCGACTTGATCACGTCCTTGTCGGAGTCGGTGACCTTGACCGTGCTCGGAGAGTTCGGGTCGACGCAGGGGGCGCCGCTCTCCTTGATCGCCTGGACGTAGTCGTTGCGGCCGGGATAGTTCGGGGTGTTCTCCTGCGGGGTCTGCGTGCACCTCTGCAGGAGTTGATTGACCGTGCCGGGTCTGCGCGCCATGTCGTTGAGGTCGCTGTTGAGCTGGGCGTACAGCTTTCCCTGGACGATGAACCAGCACGTGACCGCCACCGCCGCCACCGCGAACGCCACCGCCGCCGCGACCAGCATCGCCAGGCGGGACCGGATCGGCAGGGTCTGGAAGCGGCGCAGTACCTTCCTCACTCCGCCCCACCCTGCCGCAGCACGTACCCCACACCCCGGACCGTGTGCACGAGCCGCGGCTCGCCGCCCGCCTCGGTCTTGCGGCGCAGATACATCACGTACACGTCCAGCGAGTTGGACGACGGCTCGAAGTCGAAGCCCCACACCGCCTTCAGGATCTGCTCACGGGTCAGCACCTGGCGCGGGTGCGCCATGAACATCTCCAGCAGGGTGAACTCGGTACGGGTCAGCTCCACCGGCCGCCCGCCTCGCGTCACCTCCCGCGTCGCGAGATCCATCCGCAGGTCGCCGAAGTTCAGCGCCTCGTTCTCCTCGGCGGCGGCACCCGCGGCGGCCGCGTACGAGCTGCGCCGCAGCAGCGCGCGGACGCGGGCGAAGAGTTCGTCCAGTTCGAAGGGCTTGACCAGGTAGTCGTCGGCCCCGGCGTCGAGACCCGTGACCCGGTCACCGACCGTGTCCCGCGCCGTCAGCATCAGGATCGGCGTGGTGTCGCCCGCGCCGCGGATACGGCGGGCGGCGGTGAGACCGTCCATGCGGGGCATCTGGATGTCGAGGACGACCAGGTCGGGCCGGTAGGCGGTCGCCTTCTCCAGGGCGTCCGCGCCGTCCACCGCGACCTCGGTCTCGTACCCCTCGAAGGCGAGGCTGCGCTGGAGTGCTTCACGGACCGCCGGCTCGTCGTCGACGATCAGGATGCGCTGGGTGTCACGGTCGCCTTCGGCGGGGCTCATGGTCTTCGGTTCCTCGATGCGGTGGGACGAACAGGGGCTGAGCGAGCTCGGCGTGCTGAAGGCCTTCAGCCTCGCACATCAGCCCCGCATCGCCGTCAGCCTGCTCAGGGGCACCTTGCGGTGGTGCGGGTGGGCGGCGGTGGTGCGCAGCCCCATCAGCTGCGGGGCCACCTCGGGGGCCCGGTCCGCCACGAGCGGCGCGTGCAGCTCGTACGCCACTTCGAGGGCCAGGGCGAAGCCGGCCGGGCCGGCGCCGGCGACGGTGTGGGAAACCTGCTGGATCATGACGTACTCCCTGCTCGTGCGGTGCGGCTCAGCTGGTGGAACCCGACCGCAGCTTCGCCAGGTCGGCCTTGACGGTGTTGATCGGGATGGCGAAGCCGAGGCCGATGCTGCCGGCGTCGGAGGAACCGGAGGACGAGGACGAACTGGCCGAGTACATCGCGGAGTTGATGCCGATGATGTTCCCGCCGGCGTCGATCAGCGCGCCGCCCGAGTTGCCGGGGTTGAGCGAGGCGTCCGTCTGGATCGCCTTGTACGTGGTCGTCGAGGACCCCGTGTCGCCGTTGAACTGCTGGCCGCCGAAGGAGAACGGCCACCGGCCGCCACCGCCGCCGCCCTGGCCCTGGCTCTCGTCCGTCGAGACGGTCACATCGCGGTTCAGGGCCGAGACGATGCCGCTGGTGACGGTGCCGGACAGGCCTTCGGGGGAGCCGATCGCCACGACCGTGTCACCGACCTGGACGCCCGAGGAGTTGCCGAGGGAAGCCACCGTCAGTCCGGACGCGCCCTCCAGCTTGAGCAGCGCGAGATCCTTCTTGCTGTCGGTGCCGACCACCTTCGCGGTGTACGACTTCCCGTTGCTGGTCGTCACCTTGATCGACTGGGCGCCGGAGATGACGTGGTTGTTGGTGACGATCTCGCCGTCGCTGGTGATGATCACACCGGAGCCGGTGGACGAGCCGTCGCTGAGCGTCGCGCTGACCTCGACCACGCTGGGGCTGACGGCCGCGGCGATGGCGGCGACGTCGCCCTTCTTGCTGGACGGCACCACATTGGTGGTGGTCGAACTGGTGGCGACGGTGTCGTTGCCGGTCAGCTCCTGGAAGGCGTAGGCCGTGCCGCCGCCTATCGCCGCGGCCACGATCGCCACGGCGGCCAGCAGGGCGATGGGGCCCCGGGTCCGCTTCTTCTCGGCCGGTCCGGCCCCGGGGGCCGCCTCGCCCGGCACGGTGGCCTGCACGGCCGTACCGCCACCGTTTCCGCCGTCACCGTGGAAACCGCCACCGGCGGCGACCGCGACCGGCTCCACCGGCTGCGGAACGGGCTGCTGCTGCGCCGGCCGGTACGCCGGCGGAGGCGGCCACTCGGGGTTCACGGGCGAGGAGGCGTACTGCTGCTGGTCGCCCTGGTACGGGTTCTCGTACTCGCCGCTGCGGCGGAAGCTCTCGGTCATGCCACTGAGCTTCGCCCCCGACCATGAGAGCTTCCTGAGTGCCCGCTGAGAAGCCCGGCAGAACCTCGTATGCCCGATATAAAGGCCTTACTCGTGGATCGAGGGCCCTTCTCAGCCGGACCTCATGTACATGCCTTCATACCCCGCTACTCGCAGCCGCAGGACCTTCGCGTCACCAATCTCGACGGAAACACCTTCAACCGCTCCCGGCGGGCGCCCGCGACCCGTACCCCGTCGTCCAGCACCAGATCCACCGCGGCCCTGGCCATGGCGGGCCGGTCGGACGCGACGGTCGTCATCGGCGGATCCGTCAGCGCCGCTTCCTTGATGTCGTCGAACCCGGTGACGGCCAGCTCCCCCGGCACATCGATCCGCAGCTCCCGCGCCGCCCGCAGCACACCGATCGCCTGGTCGTCGGTGGAGCAGAAGATCGCCGGCGGCCGCCGGGGCCCGCCGAGGATCTCCAGCGCTATCCGGTACGCGTCATAACGGTTGTACGGCGCCTCGAACAAGCGGCCCTCGGTCGGCTTCCCGGCCTCCTCCATCGCCCGTCGCCAGCCCTCGACGTGGTCGGAGACGGGGTCGCCCACGGCGGGCGTCTCGGCCGTACCGCCCATACAGGCGACGTAGTCGTAGCCGTGGCGCAGCAGATGCTCGACGGCCAGCCGCGCACCGCCCAGGTCGTCCGTCACCACGGCGACGTCGTCGATGGCCTCGGGCCGCTCGTGCAGAAGCACCACCCGGGCGTCCCAGGCCTCTATCTCCGCGGCCGCCTGGTCGTTCAGCGCGTGGCTGACGAGGATGAGTCCGGAGACCCGCATGCCGAGGAAGGCGCGCAGATAGTGGACCTCGCGCTCGCTGACGTAGTCGGTGTTGCCGACCAGCACCATCTTCCCGCGCTCGGACGCGGCCTGCTCGACCGCGTGGGCCATCTCGCCGAAGAAGGGCTGGCGCGCGTCCGGGATGATCAGGCCTATGAGGTCCGTCCGTCGGGACGCCATCGCCTGGGCGACCCGGTCCGGCCGGTACCCCAGCTCCTTGATCGCGGCGAGGACACGCTCGCGCGTGGCCGGGGCGACCGGCCGGGGTCCGTTGTTGATGACATAGCTGACCACCGCGGTGGAAGTCCCCGCCAGTCGCGCCACATCATCCCGAGTCACCTTGGCCACGCGCGGAGTCTACGCGGATATACCCGCTCCGGGCAGGGCGTACAGAAGCTTCCCTCGGTACCGCATGTGCGGAAGCAATGCCCTGCCCGGGCGCCCTTTATGCCTCCGCCGGTACCTCGGCGACGTCCAGGGCGGCGGACTCGTCCACATCCTCCGTGTTTGCCCGATCCGCCTTGGCCTTGACCTCGTCGGCGACCCGGTCCGCCTTCTCGGGAGTAACGAATCGATAACCGACGTTCCGGACGGTCCCGATCAGTGACTCGTGCTCGGGGCCGAGCTTGGCGCGCAGACGCCGTACGTGCACATCGACCGTACGGGTGCCGCCGAAGTAGTCGTAGCCCCAGACCTCCTGCAGCAGCTGCGCGCGCGTGAAGACGCGGCCCGGGTGCTGGGCGAGGTACTTGAGGAGCTCGAACTCCTTGAAGGTGAGGTCGAGGACGCGGCCCTTGAGCTTCGCGCTGTAGGTCGCCTCGTCGACCGACAGGTCGCCGTTGCGGATCTCCATGGGGGAGTCGTCGTTGACGATCTGCTGGCGGCCCATGGCCAGCCGCAGGCGCGCCTCGACCTCGGCGGGGCCCGCCGTGTCGAGCAGTACGTCGTCGATGCCCCAGTCGGCGGTGACGGCCGCGAGGCCGCCTTCCGTCACGACCAGGATGAGCGGACAGCCGGGGCCGGTGGAGCGCAGCAGCTGGCAGAGGCTGCGGACCTGTGGCAGGTCACGGCGGCCGTCGATGAGGATGACGTCGGCACCTGGGGTGTCGACGAGTGCGGGGCCTTCCGCCGGTGCCACGCGCACGTTGTGCAGCAGCAGGCCGAGGGCCGGCAGTACCTCCGTCGACGGCTGGAGGGCATTGGTCAGGAGCAGCAGAGAACTCATACGTCGGTTCCTCCTCGGTCCCTGCGAGGACGTGTGCGGTGTATCACCTGCTCTGCGATCCCGAAGGCCCCGTACACCAGCGGTCACCTGGAGTTTCCCGCTTCGTATACAACGCTTCCGAAAGCACAAAAGGACCCGGGGGCTACGCTGCCCGAGTCCTCTGCCCAGCAGAATAGCCCACATGAGCACTGGTCCGGCAGGTCATGTGGCCCGTTCCACCCGTATTCCGAACTCTGAGACGATCAGACGCACACCTTTGCGGACGTTTCTCCACACCGACGACGGGGTGACGATCGATTCCGTATACGACCCGGGCTCCGCCGTATACGACGCCTCCGCGCCATCTGCCGTTGATCTCGTGTTCGTTCTGGCCCACGGCTTCACCGGCGATGTGGACAAGCCCCATGTCCGCCGGGTCGTCGAGGCGTTCGCCCAGTACGGGGCCGTGGTCAGCTTCTCCTTCCGCGGCCACGGCGCCTCCGGCGGGCGCTCGACGGTCGGCGACAAGGAGGTCCTCGATCTGGCCGCGGCCGTCCGCTGGGCCCGCTCGCTCGGGCACGCGCGCGTGGCGACCGTCGGCTTCTCGATGGGCGGGTCCGTGGTGCTGCGGCACGCGGCGCTCCACCGCGCCGGCGGCGCCGACGGCTCGGGGCGCGAGGGGCGCACGGATGCGGGCACGGACGCGGTGGTTTCGGTGAGTGCACCGGCCCGCTGGTACTACCGGGGCACGGCCCCTATGCGCAAGCTCCACTGGCTGGTGACGCGCCCGGAAGGCCGACTGGTGGGCCGCTACGGCTTCGGTACGAGGATCCACCACCGGGAGTGGAATCCGGTCCCGCTGTCCCCGGTGGAGGCGGTGCCCCGGATCGCCCCGACTCCGCTGCTGATCGTGCATGGCGACCGGGACGGCTACTTCCCGGTCGACCACCCCCGGATGCTGGCCGCGGCCGCCGGTGAGCACGGCGAACTCTGGCTGGAGGGAGGTATGGGCCACGCGGAACACGCGGCGACGGACGAGCTGCTGGCCCGCATCGGGAACTGGGCTGTCGGCCGGGCGGGCTAGCCTGACGGAACACAGGGGCGCACCGCGATGGTGCGCGCCGCCGATCGATCGAGGAACGGATGCCAAAGGTCACGGTGCGTTACTGGGCCGCCGCGAAGGCCGCGGCCGGGGTCGCCGAGGAGCCGTACGACGCGGTCACCCTCGCGGAGGCCCTCGACGCCGTGCGCGCGCGACACCCCGGGGAACTGACCCGGGTGCTGCGGCGATGCTCGTTCCTCATCGACGGTGACCCTGTCGGGACCCGCGGTCATGAGACGGTACGGCTGGCCGACGGCGGCACGGTCGAGGTGCTCCCGCCGTTCGCAGGAGGGTGAGGATGACCGAGCAGCCGTACCAGAACCAGTACCAGCAGGGCTACGACCCACAGCCACAGGGCTACGACCCGCAGTGGCAGCAGACCTACGACGACCCGTACGCCGCCCAGCAGCACACGCAGCAGTGGCAGGGGCAGACATGGGAGACGCAGGTGCACTCACCGGTGCAGGGTGTGGAGACCGGGTATCTGCCACCACAGCCCTACCAAGCACCCCAGTCATCCCAGACGCCCCAGCCGCCTCAGGCACCCGGCGTCGACGGCACCGGCTACGGTCCGGCGACCCTCGGGGGCAACTCCCGGATCACCGACGCCCAGCGGGCCCGACTGGAGGGCCGTTCCCCGGTCATCGAGCCGGGCATGCAGCCGGCCGCGCTCACCGCACTGCTCGGCCTGCTCCTCTCCGGTACGGCGGCGGTCGGCTCGTACGCCCTGCTCGTACCGCTCGTCGTCCTCCAGGCCGTCACCGCGGCGGGCTGGTTCCGGCTGAACGGCATGTGGCCGGCCCGGCAGGGCATCGCGCTGGCGTTCCTCGGGGCGCTGGCCGCGGATGCCGCGCTGCTGGTGGCCGGTCGTGGGCACGGGCCGGCGGCCATCCTCGGCACCCTCGGAGTCTGGGTACTGCTCTCGCTCGTCCTGCAGCTGCGCTCGCACGCCGACCCGGACGAGCGGATGTACGGCCTGATGGCCACGGTCGCCTCGGCGGCGCTGGCGATCGTGGCGGCGGGATACCTCGCGGCCGACCCGGACGCGGTGACGGTCGGCGCGGCGGCGGTCGCGGTGGCGGTCCTGGCTCGCGCGCTCCCGCTGCCGACCCCGGCGTCCGTCGTGGTCTCCGTGCTCGCCGCGGCGGGCGCGGGCATCGCGGTGGGCGGCCTGACCGACTTCGGCGCCAAGGGCGCCCTCCTGGGCGCGACCGCGGCGGCCTGCGCCCTGATCGGCCACCGGGTGGCGAGCTACGACTACCCGTCCAGGTTCGTCCACTTCACAGCAGGCGTCGCGCTCCCCCTCGCATCAGCGGCCCCTGCCCTCTGGCTACTGGGACGCGCTCTGGGCTGAGGCCCCTGATCCGCGCCGACGCACTCAGAGCCCTCCGCCACCGGCCGCGCGGCCTCGCCGTCCAGGACGAGCGGGTGTCTGGGGGGCGTGGGCCCCCAGAGGCACGGCGCCTTGCGGGGCGCTCGCTGTGACGCCGGTCAGCGAGGTACCCGGTATCACGTCACCTCGGGCGTTTCTTGCCGTCCAGTTCGTCCCACCATTCGTCGGACTTGGGGTCGCCGGACGGGTCGTCCCACCAGCGGTCGTCGGGGCCGCGACGGTTCGCCACCATGGCGGCGAACGGCGGGATGACCATGGCGACCACGCACATCGCCACAGCCGCCGGAACCGACCAGATCCGCACGACTCCCCAGGCCAGGACGAACAGCGTGATACAGGTGCCCATCATGGCGAAATAGACGTGACGCCGACGTGCCAGCATTCCTCCAGGGTAGGGCCGGGCACGGCGAAGGGCCGCACCTGGTGAGGTGCGGCCCTTCGACGGTGCCGGGTGGTCAGACCGCGATGGCGACCTCGGCGAGGGCGCCCTTCTCGGCCACGACGACCGTGCGGTCGGCCGTGCCGCCGGGGATCAGGGCGCGGACGGTCCAGGTGCCCTCGGCCGCGTAGAAGCGGAACTGGCCCGTCGCCGAGGTCGGGACCTCGGCGGTGAACTCGCCGGTCGAGTCCAGCAGACGCACGTAGCCCGTCACCGGCTCGCCGTCCTTGGTCACCTGACCCTGGATCGTGGTCTCACCGGGCTTGATCGTCGAGGCGTCCGGGCCGCCGGCCTTCGCTCCACACATGTCTTTCTCCAGATTCAGAGGGGTCTGACCGGAAGGAAGGCCGGTCGGGAATTGCGAACGGGTTGGGCTTACTTGTTGGCGCCGAGCTCGATCGGGACGCCGACCAGGCTGCCGTACTCGGTCCAGGAGCCGTCGTAGTTCTTGACGTTCTCCACGCCCAGCAGCTCGTGCAGGACGAACCAGGTCAGGGCCGAGCGCTCACCGATGCGGCAGTAGGCGATGGTGTCCTTGGCCAGGTCCACCTGCTCCTCGGCGTAGAGCTCCTTGAGCTCGTCGTCCGACTTGAAGGTGCCGTCGTCGTTGGCGTTCTTCGACCACGGGATGTTGCGGGCGGACGGGACGTGACCCGGACGCTGCGACTGCTCCTGCGGCAGGTGGGCCGGGGCGAGCAGCTTGCCGGAGAACTCGTCGGGGGAACGCACGTCGACGAGGTTCTGCGAACCGATCGCCGCCACGACGTCGTCGCGGAAGGCGCGGATCGCGGTGTTCTGCGGCTTGGCCTTGTAGGTGGTCTCGGTGCGCTCCGGGACCTCCTCGACCAGCTCGCGGGCGTCCAGCTCCCACTTCTTGCGGCCACCGTCGAGCAGCTTGACGTTCTCGTGGCCGTACAGCTTGAAGTACCAGTACGCGTACGACGCGAACCAGTTGTTGTTGCCGCCGTAGAGGATCACCAGCGTGTCGTTGGCGATGCCCTTCGTCGACAGGAGCTTCTCGAAGCCCTCCTGGTCGATGAAGTCGCGGCGGACCGGGTCCTGAAGGTCCTTGGTCCAGTCGATGCGGATCGCGTTGCGGATGTGGTTCTTCTCGTAGGCGGACGTGTCCTCGTCCACCTCCACGATCGCGATCTCGGGGTTGTCCAGGTTGTCCTGGACCCAGTCGGCGTCGACCAGGACGTCGCTGCGGCTCATGCTCTTTCTCCTCCGGGGCAGTTGCGGCGGGGCGTGCGGAGTGCCTCCGGCGGTTGCACCGGAGCACACGGGTGCCCTTGGCAGGGCGGCGGGAATGCGGAAGGCGACGCCTCCGCTCAGAAGGGGCGACAGAGCATGGCGGCGACGCGGCACAGGTCGACTGCCCGCCGCTTCGTGAGATCCGCCTGTCGCTTCATATCGACGATCGTAGGGAGGGACAGCGGGGCGTGTCACCGGCGTGTCGAATGGTGAGACGCGATCGTCCGTTTAATGAGACGGAGCGGGCCCGGGGTGCATGACCATACGCCCTCCGGGCACGTATGTCCGTCATCACATCTGCGGTACGGACGTCACCGTCTCGCCCTTCGGACGATCCGCCGGTCCTCGGTCTACCCCGCGAGCCTGACGTTCGAACCCTTCACCGTGATCTCCACACCGTTCTTCGCGGCGCGCACACTGTCCAGCTTCACACCGCCCGGCAGCTGGTCGATGGTCTGCTGGAAGTCGGTGATCGCGCGGATGCGGGAGTCGGCGAGGTCGACGACCAGCTTGGGCAGGTTGTCCGCGTGCACCTGCACCCTGTCGCCGTCCACGGTCACCGTCGACAGCACGGGGTACGTCTGCGAGGCGCCGGCGACGGAGACCTTGATGTCGACCCTGATCTTGCCGTTGCCGCCGTCCGAGAGACCCACCACCTGCGCCCTGACGCCCGGGAAGATGTCCGTCGGCTCGGACTTTGCCGCCTTCAGCAGCTCGTCGTAGGCGATGGTGGCCGTGCCGGTCGCGGTGTCGGCGGTCGCGGAGCTGTAGTCGCCGGAGAAGGAGACGCCCTTCATGTCGGCCCTGAGATCGTCGATACGGATGCTCCTGGCGCCGCTCGCGCCGCTGCCCGCGGTGCCGGTCGCGGCGGTGGCCACGTAGTCCTTGATGCTGACCACGACGTCGTCGAGCCTGCCGGAGGCCACCTGGGTGAGGAACGGGAAGCCCTTGATGTCCACGTCCGGGGTCGAGGCCAGGTCCTCGGTGGTGCGCACCTTGTCCGCCGCCTCGTTCTCGGCGAAGTGGACCGCGACCCGGTCCGCGATCACGAAGAGGCCGCCCAGGATCACGACGACGATCAGAAGTATTCGCAGGGCGCGCATACGGTGTCCCCCACCTTGGCGGTTGTTCGACGAGGCCGGTGGCCCGACCTCCGGCGAGGCCGGCCACTGACGACCGGGTGGCCGCCTGGCGCGAGAGTAACCCTGTGCCGTACACCGATCACCGGATTGTCGATCACCTGTGACAGGACTCAGGAAGAGCGCTTACGTGATTCGGTACGGGGGCGGGGGCGGGGGCGGGGGCGGGGGCAGGGCAAGGGACTGGGACGGGTGGTCACGTGACTCAGTACACGAGCGCCTGCGTGTCGTCCCCGAGTGCCTCCTGTACGAACACCTGTGCACCGGCGATCCGTACGCCTTCGATGACGTCCTTCTCCGTGATGTCCCGGCGGGCCGCGCACTGGGTGCAGAGGGTGACCTTGCCGCCCGTGAGCAGCGAGTCGAGGAGGTCCGGCAGCGGGGCCGCGTGCGGCAGTTCGAACTCGGCGGCCCTGCCCGGCAGGGCGAACCACGCGGACTCGCCGGTCAGCCACAGGGAGACGTCGACGCCGCTGGCCACGGCCACCGCCGCCACCGTGAACGCCTGCGAACACCGCTCGGGGGCATCGGCCCCCGCCGTCACCTTGATCACGAGCTTCTTCGCCATGGCCGAATCGTAATCAACTCCCTTACAACTCGGGGTGTTGGCCATGAGTCACCTGTGGAGCGCGCATACGGAATGCGCGCTTCACGTTTCATGGGGGAACGTCTTGGAAGTACCCGAAGAGGTGACGGACAAGCCGGTTGCGGAGGTTGCGCCGGATACGTCCGTCACGCCCGGACGCCGACGCCGCGGCCGTACCGCCCTGCTGATCGCCGGGGCCGCGGTCCTCGGCGTCGTGGCCGGCACCTGCACCGGCTATCTGATCCAGGCCGACCGCGAGCCGACCCGGCTGCCCTCGCTCTCCCAGCCGGCGCTGGCCCAGACGAAGGGCAGGGGGCCCGAGCCGCTGTCCGCCGCGCAGGACCGCCAGGTGAGGGTCGACGGCGATCTGCGCAAGCTGCTGGTCCGCAAGCCGAGCGGGACGAAGAAGGCGGACTGGCTGTCCGAGGACGGCTGGATGGACCTGGCCGAATACGCCAAGAGCTACACGAAGCCGGCCACGATGTTCAACAGCCTCATCCATGACGAGCTCCGCAGGGTGGCCGTCACCGGCTGGGAGACCGGCGGCAACCGGACCGTGGAGATCCATCTGGTCCAGTACCGCCAGCAGGAGTCGCTGGAGGCCGGCGACTCCAGCGACAACGGCGAGTACTGGGCCGAGAAGACGGCCGGCACCGACAGCTGGTCCATCCCCGGCACCGGCAGCGGCAGGGCGTACGTCCACAAGCGCCCCGAGACCAAGGCCGGCTATCTGCCGCTGTACAGCGCGGAGGCTTTCGCGTACCGCGGCGACATAACGATGGAGATCTACGTCTACGACACGAAGCCGATCCCCAAGGCGACGATCATGGACTTGGCCAAGCGCCAGATGGAGCGGCTGTGACAAACGACCAGACCGACCCACACCAGGACCCCGCCCCACCAACACCGACGCACCCACCCACGCCCGTGGAGGAGGCGGCGCCCGCGCTGGAGGGCACTTCCGCGGCCGAGGGTGCTTCCACGCCGGTGGCGGCGTCGGAGCCGATGCCCGCACCCGCGGAGGAGCCTGCGCTGGAGGGGGCGTCCGCGCCTGAGGCGGCTCCTGCGGCTGCTGGCGAACCTGGCCCTGCCCCTGCGTCTGAGGCAGCGTCCGCGCCTGCCCACGGACCGGGGCCCGCGCCCGCGTCTGAGGCAGCGTCTGCGGCTGTCGGCGAAGCCGGGCCCACGCCCGCGGCTCAGGAGGCGTCGGCGACTGCTCCCGGACCTGGGCCCGTACCCGGGCCGGAGGCCGTGTCCGGCGCTGAGGCAGCGCCTGCGCCGGAGCGAGTGTCCGCGCTGGAGGGGGTGCCCGCGCCTGAGGCGGCTCCTGTGGCTGCTGGCGAACCTGGCCCTGCCCCCGCGTCTGAGGCAGCGTCCGCGCCTGCCCACGGACCTGGGCCCGTACCCGGGCCGGAGGCCGTGTCCGCGTCTGAGGCGGGTTCTGCGCCTGCCGGTGAATCCGTGCCTGCCCGCGAACCCGCACCCGCGCTCGGGATCGCGCCCGTCTCCGGGCCCGCCCACATGCCCGTGGATGCGTCCACCGCCCCCGTGCCCGTGGATGCGTCCACCGCCCCCGTGCCCGCGGACCCGTTTGCCGCTCCCGGGCCCGTGGATCCGTCCGCCGTCCCCGTGTTCGCCGGCCCGTTTGGCGACTCCGTGGTGGGCGGTGAGGGACGTCGTAAGCGTGGGCGTATAGCCGGCGTTGCCTTTTCGGTGCTGTTGGCTGTGGCTGTTGTGGGGGGTGTCGGGTACACCGTCGTCACCGTGGACGGGGCCGACCGTGACGCCGGTGCCGCGGTCTGGAAGTTTCCCGAGACCAAGTCCGGCGACGCGACGAAGGCGTCCGTCAAGGGGCTGCCCGGGATGCTCGTGGCGTACGGCGACGGCTGGAAGCGTGGCCCGGACTTCGGGGAGTTCCCCGCCGACACCGAACTCAGCGGCGCCCAGGCCACCGCCCTGCGCAAGGAGTCGCTGCGGGGCCTGCCGCGCACCGAGCGCCGGCAGCTGGAGAAGCTGATCGACAAGCAGCACATCAAGGGCATGGCCATGCGCAGCTACGCCAAGGAGGCCGGCGGCTCCTTCTTCACGGACTCCGCCGTCGCCGTGAACATCGTGCTGTCCCAGATGGAGAACAGCTCCGACGTCCGGAAGATCTCGACGTCCCAGAACGCCTTCCTCGCCGGCCTGGACATCTTCCGCAAGGGCCCGCAGATCAAGGGTCACAAGGAAGCCGGCTGCTTCCTGCCGCCGAAGAACACCGACAAGGACCTCGACGCGATGTACTGCTCCGCCTACCGCGGAGACATCCTGATCACCGTCAGCGCCGACGGGGTCAAGCCGTTCGACAGCAAGGGCGTCGCGGAGCTCCTGAAGGACCAGCTCGACCGCGTCGCCGAGCCGGGGGAGGCCGTATGAGCGAGCAGACGGAGCAGACGGAGCAGACGGAGCAGACGGAGCAGACGGAGCAGACGGAGCAGGGGCTCGCCTTGCTTCCGGAAGCGGCCGCGCCGCCCCTGCCCGACGGGCCGCCGCTCCAGGCGGAGCCCCCGGCGCCGGCGGGCAGGAAGGACCGCCGGGTCCTGCGGGCCGTGCTGCGGTGGACCGCCGCCGTCACCGTGTTCGCGGCGGCCGGGGCGGGGACGGCGTACGGGATCACGGGTATGGAGCGGACCGACCTGCCCGGCCTGTCCACCCGGTCGGACGGGCGCTGGGACTACCCCACGATCGTCAAGCCGCCCCTGCCGTCCGGCAGCCCGGGGCCCTTCGACGAGGGGAACACGGCCGGCGCCCACTACGCCGATCTGCGCGCCCTCCTCCTGCCCGAGCCCAGGGGCGCGGTGGACGACAAGAAGCTGCACGGCACCGACGGCTGGCTGGAGACGAAGGACTTCCTGGCCGAGTACGCGCAGAAGGAGACCCGCGACACCCTGCGGCAGACACTCGTCGACGACGGTCTGCGGCACATCGCGGCCCGCGGCTGGACCACCGAGGACGGCACCCGCACCCGCGTCTACCTGCTGCAGTTCTCCACGGCGACGGTCGTCGACGGCCTGTTCACCAGCGAGGCCCCGCCCGACGGCCCGGCCGAGCAGCTGCGCGGCACCATCACCTCCGAGTTCGACAAGGACTTCCCGACCGACGCCCACGACTACAACGTCGACTACTCCGTCTACGTCGAGTCGACCCCGTACGGCGCCGAGCAGGACCGGCAGGCGTACCTGTCCGCCGGTGACGTCCTCGCGGTGATCGTGCAGTCCAGGAAGGGCTCGGCGAAGCCGGTGCCGTTCCGGCAGACGGTGGCCCTGCAGAGCCAGCTGCTGGGCTGACCACCGCCCGGGCGGCCCAGGGCGTCCCCCGGTCGCACCTCACTCAGAACCCCGGGCCCCGGCCGCGTAAGCTGGGGCCCGGCCCTGTGTACGTACAGCACCTCCGCTCAACAAGGAGCACGTCGTGGAGATCTTCTTCGAAACCCTGCTGGTCCTGGTCTGCGTGGGCGTTCTCGCCTTCGCCTACCTGACCGTGAAGAAGCTGTACCAGGGCCAGCGCTGACCACGTCTAGGAATATCCCCTCATGATCGAGATCCCGTCCGACCTCCACAAGGACCTCGTCCCGCTCGTCTTCCTGCTCGGCAACTGGGCAGGCGCGGGTGTGCACGACTTCCCCGGCGCCGAGAAGTGCAACTTCGGGCAGGAGGTCACCTTCTCCCACGACGGCCGGGACTTCCTGGAGTACCAGTCCCACACCTGGGTCCTGGACAACGACGGGAACAAGGTCCGCCCGCTGGAGTCCGAGCACGGCTTCTGGCGCGTCGACGCCGACCGCAAGGTCGAGGTCACCATGGTCCGCGACGACGGCGTCGTCGAGATCTGGTACGGCGAGCTGGCGGCCAAGAAGCCGCAGATCGACCTGGTCACGGACGCGGTGGCGCGCACCGCGGCCTCCGGCCCGTACACCGGCGGCAAGCGGCTCTACGGCTACGTCAACAGCGACCTGATGTGGGTCGGCGAGAAGCAGACCCCCGACGTCGAGCTGCGCCCCTACATGTCGGCCCATCTGAAGAAGGTCGTCACCCCGGAGGACGTCGAGCGCTGGGCAAAGGCCCTGCCGGACGACATGCCGGACGACGGGATCGCGTTCTTCAAGTAGTTCTAGACTCGTCGGTGTGGTGAGCACCGACTGGAAGAGCGACCTCAGGCAGCGCGGCTACCGACTGACGCCGCAGCGTCAGCTTGTCCTCGAAGCCGTGGACACCCTTGAGCACGGGACCCCCGACGACATCCTCACGGAAGTGAAGAAGACGGCGTCGGGGGTCAACATCTCCACGGTCTACCGGACCCTGGAGCTCCTGGAAGAGCTCGGGCTGGTCAGCCACGCCCACCTCGGGCACGGCGCCCCGACCTACCACCTGGCCGACCGCCACCACCACATCCACCTGGTCTGCCGGGACTGCGAGAACGTGATCGAGGCGGATGTCGCGGTGGCCTCCGACTTCACCGCGAAACTGCGGCGGGAGTTCGGCTTCGAGACGGACATGAAGCACTTCGCGATCTTCGGCAGGTGCCGCGACTGTTCCATGAAGACTTCAACTACCGAGTCGTAGGCTTGTGCCCATGAAGAGCCCCCTGCTGTCCCTGCCCGGCGCCGTCCCCGCCGAGGGCGTGGACGAAGGCGTAGCCGCCCACTACGGCGACCTGTTCCGTGAGCAGCGCGCCCTGGCCGACGGCACCGGCTTCGTCGACCTCTCGCACCGCGGTGTGATCACCGTCTCCGGCGAGGACCGGCTGAGCTGGCTGCACCTCCTGCTCACCCAGCACGTCAGCGACCTCCCCGTCGGCCGGTCCACCGAGGCCCTGATCCTCTCCGCCCACGGCCATATCGAGCACGCGCTGTACCTGGTCGACGACGGCTCCACGGTCTGGGCGCACATCGAGCCGGGGACCCAGGACGCGCTGCTCGCGTACCTGGAGTCGATGAAGTTCTTCTACCGGGTCGAAGTCGCCGACCGGACCGCCGAGTTCGGGGTCGTCCACCTCCCGGCCGGTTCGATCGCCGAGGTCCCCGAGGACGTCGTCGTACGCGAGACGCCGTACGGCCGTGATCTGTTCCTGCCCCGGGCCGACCTGGAGGCGTACGCCGAGAAGGCGGGCCCGCCGGCCGGGATCCTCGCCTACGAGGCCCTCCGCGTCGAGCACCACCGCCCCCGCCTCGGCTTCGAGACCGACCACCGCACCATCCCGCACGAGCTGGGCTGGATCGGCACGGCCGTGCATCTGCAGAAGGGCTGCTACCGCGGCCAGGAGACGGTCGCCCGCGTCCAGAACCTCGGCAAGCCCCCCCGCCGCCTGGTCTTCCTCCACCTGGACGGCAGCGAGGTCCACCTCCCCACCCCCGGCACCGAGATCCGCCTCGCCGACGAGGACCCCGACGGCCGCAAGATCGGCTTCATCACGACCTCCGTACGCCACCACGAGCTGGGCCCGGTCGCCCTGGCCCTGGTGAAGCGGAACGTGGCGGTGGACGCCAGGCTGGTGGCGGGGGAGACGGCGGCGGCGCAGGAGGTCGTCGTAGAACCGTAGAACCCTGGAACCGTAGAACCCTGGAACCGTGGGAGTTCTTCGGGTTCCTCAGATCTCCACGAGCACCGTGAACGGGCCGTCGTTCGTCAGCGAGACCCGCATCTTCGCGCCGAACCGGCCCGTCTCGACGGTCGCGCCGAGCGCCCGCAGCTGGGCGACGACCTCGTCGACGAGGGGCTCGGCGACATCGCCGGGGGCGGCCGCGTTCCAGGTGGGGCGGCGGCCCTTGCGCGCGTCGCCGTAGAGCGTGAACTGGCTGATGACGAGCAGCGGGGCGTCGATGTCGCTGCATGACTTCTCGTCGTTGAGCATGCGGATCGACCAGAGCTTGCGGGCGAGTTGGGCCGCCTTCTCCTTGGTGTCCTCGTGGGTGACCCCGACCAGGACGCACAGTCCCTCACCGGTGATCTCCCCGACCGTCTCGTCCTCCACGACGACGCTCGCGCCGTCGACCCTCTGCACCACTGCACGCATGTGCCCATGATGCCGTGCGCGGGGAAGGGCCTCGTCAGCGGCCGCCCCGGGACCTCTTTTTGATCCTTAAGCGCCCATCTGGGGCCGTTCGGGGGCACTCGGTCACATAGCGGCCACTTGGGGTGGGACGATGCTCCTCACACGCCGGTCGAGGGGACGGTTGAGGCACATGAGCACACCGAGTACCGGGCGGCAGCCCGCCTCGTGCAGAGGAGAGCGGTCGTCGTCACGCCCGCCCGCACAACGTAAGGACAGTCCGATCGGGCTGGGCGGCCCGCAGCTGCCCGCAGATCCGCCCGAGCCCGAGCTGACGGCCCTGCGCCTGTCCGAGCTGCGCACCCTGCGCCGGGACGCACAGCGCGACGAGGCCGACCTGAGCTATGTGCGACGGCTGCTGCAGGGCCGTATCGACATCCTGCGGGCCGAGCTGGCCCGACGGTCGCCCGCGGGCGCGGCCTCCGTGGTCGAGCGGCTCCCGGAGATCCTGACGGACGCCCCGGCCCGGCAGCGCTCCTCGGCCCGCCATGTCACGCTGGGCACCCCGCACAGCGCGGAGTACCGGCAGCTGGCCGCCGACATGCTCGCCGAGGTCGAGCTCTCCGACCTGGACGCGCGGACGGACCTGGAGCTGAACACCGCGATGGGCCGGCTGGTCCGCTACGAGCAGCAGGTCTCGCGCCGCCGTCAGCGGCTGCAGCGGACGACGGACGAGTGCAGCGCGGAGATCGCCCGCCGCTACCGGGAGGGCGAGGCGCAGGTGGACGACCTGTTGATGTGACTCGTCGTGGGCGGCGCGGAAAACCGCGCGACACCCCACGGCCGTGGATCTACCGTGACCTCATGACTCGCGCGCGCTCCGACATCGACGTCCGTCCGATCACCGAGGCCGAGTTTCCCGAGTGGCTCCGTGCGGTGAAGGCCGGGTTCCTCCAGGGGCCCACCGTCGACGAGGCCGAACTCGAGGCCCGGCGTGCCCAGTTCGAGCACAACCGCTATCTCGGGGCGTTCGACGGGGACCGGTGTGTGGCGACGTTCCGGTCGTTCGCGCAGGAGGTCACCGCGGTCGGCGGCGCGCCGGTCCAGGCCGACGCGGTCTCCGGGGTCACCGTCACCGCCACCCACCGCCGCCGCGGGCTGCTCACCCGCATGATGGGCCAGGACCTCGCCGAGGCGAAGGAGCGCGGCGACGTGGTGGCCACGCTCATCGCCGCCGAGTACCCGATCTACGGCCGCTTCGGCTTCGGCCCCGCCACCTCCGCCGCCGAGTGGACCGTCGACATCGCACGCAGCGGCCTCGACGCCCGCCGGCCGGGCCCCGAAGGCGGCGCCCGGATCGATCTGGTGGACGCCGAGGACGTACGCAAGATCGGGCCCGAGCTGCACGACCGCTTCCGCCGCGCCACCCCGGGTGCCGTCAGCCGCGGCGACTGGTGGTGGCAGCTCAACACCGGTGCCCTGCGGGTCGACGCGAAGTGGACCGAACCGTTCTTCGCCGTGTACCGCTCGGCCGACGGCACGGTCGAGGGCCTGGTGGCGTACGAGGTGGACGACAACTGGGGCGACGGCAAGCAGCCGCTGGACACGGCGACCGTACGGGGCCTGATCGCCACCACCCCGGCCGCCGAGCACGCCCTGTGGCGCTATCTCGCCTCGATCGACTGGGTCACCCACCTCAAGACCGGCCCGCGCGCCCCCGACGACCTGCTTCTCCTTCTGCTCCCGGACCCGAGGGCCGCCCGGATCACCACACAGGCGGACTGGCTCTGGGTGCGGATCCTGGATGTCGTACGGGCTCTGGAGGCGCGGACGTACGACACATCGGGTTCCCTGGTCCTCGACGTCACCGACCGGGCCGGCTTCACCGGCGGCCGCTACCGCCTGGAGGCGTCGGCGGAGGGCGCCGGATCCTGCGCACCCACGACGGACAGCGCCGATCTCGCCCTGGATGTCGCGGAGTTGGCGCGACTGTGGCTGGGCGACGAATCGGCGCTGCGGCTGGCGGCTCTCGGCCGGGTGCGGGAAGAACGAGCGGGCGCCGCCCGGGTGGCCGACGCCCTGCTGCGTACGTCCGGGCGACCCTGGTGCCCGGACATGTTCTGAAGCTCCTTTCGCTGGACGGCGGTTGGTGATTCATCCGTAGCCGTGCTCTTCAGTTGTGACTGTGCTGGGCTGTGCTTGTTCAGTTGTGACTGTGCTCGGAGAACTGTTCAGTTGTCGGTGTTCAGTTGTGGCTGTGCAGACCGATCGGGCTCCCGGCTCCCCTCCGGAAGGGAGCCCGGCCGGCCGAACCGGGACGAGACCGGCGGGCTGTGTGCCTTCAGCCCGACTGGGCGAGGAGCATCACGAGGATGATCGCTCCCAGGCCGCTGATGGCGGTGCTCCTTGCTCTGAGGCCGATGGACAGGGCGGCGACGGCGATGACACCCATCACCCCGAGCTTCCACTGGACCAGCTGATCGAGTCCGACGGCGAGACCGGCGATGACGAGGGCGAAGAGCGGCATGGACGGTCCCTCCTTCGGGCGAGGAGAGGGACCGCTGGTGCGGCCAACCCTCCAAAAGTTTGACCATGTTGCTGAAGTTGGCGACCAACTTCACTGTACTTATCTCCGCTTGGAAGCGTCTCATAACCACCTTTCCCGGAACTGCCGAAAGATGGCGGGAAGTTGTAGTGTTTGGTCGTGGACCCGAAACACGCCTCCGTCAATGGAGGGACGAGGTCACAGCGGCCACAGAAGTCACACCAGGAGGTGGCCGCAGAGCTGCGCGACCGCATCAGGTCGGGTGAGCTCCGCCCGGGCCAGCGCATGCCCACGCAGGCCAGGCTGGCCGACGAGTTCGGAGTCGAGCGCGGTGCCGTACGCCAGGCGCTGCGCATCCTGCAGTCCGAGCACCTGCTGACGAACGTGTCGAAGGGCGCCCCCGCGACCGTGGCCCCCGGTCCGGGCCTCGGGTCCGCCCTGACCGGCCCCGCGGCGCCTCCGCTGCCCACCATGGTGGCGCTCGCCCCGCGTATAGCGGACGCCTTCGCCGCTCCGCACGTCGAGATAGACGCCCTCTGCCTGACCTCGGTCTCCCTCAACCTCGCGATCGGCGAACCGCTGCGCCAGATCCACGCGGGGCGACTGAATCCAGCCAAGGTGGACGTCCGAGTGCTGCTGCCGAGCCGTGACATCGACCTGGCCTTCCCGACCCCGGTGGACCCGTCCGTCGACGGCCGGCTGCAACGCCACTGGCTGGCCCAGCGCAACGCCCAGGGCCAGGTCCTCAAGCACAACCTGCTGGCCCTGCGGGCCACGCACGGCATAGACGTCCGGGTCACCTTCCGCGCCCTTCCCTTCACCCCGCCCGTGAAGCTCTACCTGCTCAACGGCATGGAGGCGCTCTTCGCGTACTACACGCTCACGCGGCGCGCGGAGGAGATCGACCACGAACAGCTGGAGATGTACGACGCCGAGGGCACCCAGTCCATGCTGTTCGCCTTCGAGCAGGGCGCCGGTCTGCGCGACACCACCTTTGTCGAGCAGTCGCACCTGTGGTTCAACGCACTGTGGGAGACGATCAGTTCGGAGCTGACGCTCACGAGCTGATGTCTCCCACACCATCTGACCAGGTTGTTTCCTCACTCATAGAGCGGGCCCCGCGACCAGCAGCGCGAGCACGACAGCCCCGACCGAACTGACGGCCGGGTTTCTGGCTTTGATGCCTATGGTGAGCAGGAGCAGGCCGATGACCCCGGCGGGGCCGTACTTCCACTGGACGGTCTGGTCGACGCCGACGACGAAGATGGCGGAAAGGAGGGCGAGGGCGGGCACGGTGGTTCTCCCTTCAGGCGGTGGAGCGGGAGATGGTGAGCCCAGGAGGCTAAACTTCCACCAACTGAGCTAAGTTGGTAACCAACTCTGATTAAGTTGTCCCCACTTGGTACCTACTAATAAACAAGTCATCAACAACTCCCCGTAGATGGATCGAAGTTGTAGCGTTTGGTCGTGACCCAGGAGAACGTGGCAGTGAACGGCAGCAGAAGGCTCTCGCCCCAGGAGATCGCCGACATCCTGCGGGAACGCATCAACAACGGCGACCTGAAGGCCGGCGACCGCCTGCCCACCCAGGCGGAGCTGGCGGACGAGTTCGGGGTGGAACGGGGCGCCGTCCGCCAGGCACTACGGGTCCTCCAGGAGGCCGGCCTCCTGACGAACGTCAGCAAGGGCAGCCCGCCGCGGATCGCGGTGCCCGCGCCGGCGCTGGGCGAACCCCAACCGACGATGGTGGGCCTCGCCCCCCGCCTCACGGAGGCGTTCGCGGTACCGAACGTCCGAGTCGACGCGGCATGTCTGACCGCCGAGACCCTGATGCTGGCCCTGGGGGAGCCCCTCCGCCGCATCCACGCGGGCGAGATACGCCCCGAGTCGATCGACGTCCGTCTCCTCCTCCCGTCCCGGGAGATCAATCTGGCCTTCCCCATCTCGGTCGAGGGCCGGGGCGACGAGGACCCGGTCCACCAACGCTGGCTGGAGATGCGCAACGCCCAGGGCCACGTCCTGCGCCACAACCTCCAGTCCCTGCGCTCCTCCCACGGCGTAGACGTCCGCGTCACCTTCCGCGCCCTGCCGTTCACCCCGCCCATCAAGCTCTACCTGCTCAACGGCTCCGAGGCGCTCATCGCGTACTACATGATCACCAAGCGGGAGGAGGAGTGGGACAGCGAGAGGCTGGAGATGTACGACACCCTGGGCGGCGACTCGCTCCTCTTCTCCTTCGAGCAACGGGCGGGTCAACGGGACGCCGCGTTCCTCGAGCAATCCCAGAAGTGGTTCGACGCCCTCTGGGAAACCATCACGACGGACCTGACACTCTCCTAGTGACTAGTGATACGACGCAGACTGATCCGGTGACGACAGAGACTGGGAACCTGCAGGAGCTGATCACCAACGCCCGCTTCGTGCTGTTCGACTTCGACGGTCCGATCTGTCGACTGTTCGCGGGGCACACCGCCGAGAAGGTGGCGGGTGAACTCGTCGCCTGGCTGGAGCGGCAGGGGCTGCGTGGTCTGCTCACCGAGGAGGAACGCGTCCATCCGGACCCGATGGTGGTGCTGTACGCCGTCAACAGACGGCATCCGCACAGCGATCTGGTGGCGGAACTGGAGGAGAGATTCACCCAGCAGGAGCTCAAGGCCGTCACCTCCGCCATGCCGACGGCCTACGCGGATCCGCTGATACGGACCTGGAGCGCGGTCGGCAGCCGGCTGGCCGTCGCCACCAACAACTCACCCCGTACGGTCTCCGACTACCTCGGCGTCCGCGGTCTGGCCGGCTGTTTCGCCCCGCACATCTACGGGCGCACCCCCGAACTCGACCTGCTCAAGCCCCACCCGCACTGCCTCAACCGGGCGTTGAACGCGATGGGCGCCGCGCCCTCGGCTGCCCTGATGATCGGTGACGCCCCCACGGACCTGGCGGCCGCCGAGGAGGCGGGCGTGCCGTTCCTGGGCTACGCGCGTAATGAGTACAAGGCGACGCAGTTGAGGCAGGCGGGCGCCCGGCATGTGGTCCCCTCGCTGCTGCCGGTGCTGCGGGTGCTCCGGGATCAGGTCTGAGGAGCCGCCACGGCCAGCATCAGCAGGGCGGCCCCGACGCCCGCGCACTTCGTGCTGCGCGCCTCGATCCCGATGCCCAGCAGGAGCAGGCCGAGCACCGCGGGGATCCCGTAGCGCTTCTGGAGCAGCTGCCCCATGAGAAGTGCCGCTGCGGAACCGACCAACTGGACGACCAACACGGGCCCCACCCCTGTCCGCTCCCGAGAACCGATCAACTACCCGTCCAATTGGACTGGTTGCCGTGAATTGGTTGTGCCCTGGTCGCTTGATCCCTTAACGGGCAGTCAAACTGGATGGCTGATTGGGCTGAAAATGGTGTGCCCGAGGGCGCGGAGGGATACGGTCGCCGTGTGAGCGACGGCAATGCCGGCGACGGCACCGGCAAGGAATTCGAGCGTGTCGCGGCGGAGTTGCGGGCACGCATCGCCGGTGGCACCTACGCGGAGGGCTCCTCCTTGCCGTCGCAGCGTGAGCTGGCCGAACAGTTCGGTGTCTCCCGCGACACCGTGCAGCGGGCGCTGAGGGAGCTCAAGAGCGAGCACTGGATCGAGTCCCGGCAGGGCAGCGGATCCCGGGTGATCAGGACGCAGCGGATCAACTCTCCGTCGAGCAGCAAACGGCCCGACCGCACCGTCACGTTGGGACCGCTCATCGCCCGGGCCTTCGAACAGCCCGAGGTGACCTTGGACGTCTTCACGCTCACGTCGGAGTCACTGGACGCCCACATACGGCTCCAGATAGAGGAGATCAGGGCCGGGAACATCACCCCGCGGCGCATCGCGCTCCGTATGTTGCTGCCTTCCGAGTCGCTGGAGTTTCCCTACTGGCGGACCGACGACGGCGTTCATGACCAGCGCTTGAGGGAGCGCCTCCTGGCCATCGCGCGCCGCCACGCCGCATCGCTGCAGGGGGTTCTCCGTGATCTCAGGACCTTGCGCCTGGTCCCCCAGGTGGAGTTCGAGATCCGCCGGGTCCTGCTGGTTCCGTCGTTCAAGCTCTATCTCATCAACGGGGCGGAGGCGTTGTACGGTCCCTACGAGGTCTTCAAACGGCCGATAACACTCGAGGACGAGGAGATCGAGGCGATCGACGTGTTCGGTCTCGGTGCTCGGCTCACCCATCACGTCAAGGACGAGAACGATCCGTTCTCGCAGGGCACCGTGTTCGTGGAGACCATGCAGACCTGGTTCGACTCGGCTTGGGAATTTCTCACGGAGCGGCCGGCCCCGATCCCCGACTGATGGTGATCAGCCCACGTGCGGCCGCTACGACGGGAAGGTGCGAGAGGACCACGGAATGCGCTCCGTATTTCCTCATCTCCACTCGCCGGACTTCGTCCTGTGTGTAACCGAGGAAGGGCGTGCCGACCGATTGGGCCGCTTTCAGATCGGTGATCTGGTCTCCCACCAGAAGGCAGTGGGAGGGCTCGATCCCGAGGTGGTCAAGGGCGCGTTCGACGCAATGAGGGTCCGGTTTCATGTGTCCCGCGTTCTCGGGGTCCCTGCCGAAGACCTCGAACTCCCCCTCCAGGTCCAGCTTTCGGAGATACATTCGGATCGGACGCTCGGCGTTGTTGCTCACGATGGCCAGCCGCCTGGGGAGTTCGAGCAGTAGGCGCACGAGAGTGACGAAGTGCGGCGCGGTCCGGGCTTCGAGGACGACCTCGCACTCGAACTCGGCGACGATGCGCTCCGCTTCCGCGAGCGGGCTCGGGTCGAGTTCCCCGTGCGGCCGGCGGTCGTACATGTCCCTGAGGCAGCGGAGGACGCCGTGCGAGTCGTCGCAGAACTCGACCTGGGGATCCAGCTCGCGCCAGACCCCTTTCGCCATCCGCCTGATCTTCTTCGCGACGGGCGATGTGGACTCGTCGCCGAAGAGGTCGCACACGGGGCCGTCGAAGTCGAACAGCACGGCTTGTGCGGAATCGAGCAGTTCCCGGACGGCGGCCTGCTCTTCGATCGTGTCTGTCAAGAGACCTCCTCGGTGGTCGCGACCGAGTCTCTCATCGAGGTCCTGCGCCACCAACGCCGCAGGTCGGCGCAGGTTCACCCGGTAATTGCCCATGGGCGTGGCGTCGTTCGCGCGTGCGCCGGTTCGCCCGGGACGGCGATGGGTGCGGCCGAATGGAGGGGTTGTCCATCGCGACAGGAGGCCGGTGGAGTAACGTCCATCACCCCTTACCTCATCGGTACCACTGGAACGGACTGACCCCAGAGAATGACATCCGACCTGGTCTCCGGCGTTCGGCGGCGAGCCGAGGCGCTGAGCGACGCCTCGAGCGTGGTCATGGGTCCACTCAGGGGGTACCACCACGAGACGTACGTCCTGGATCTGCCGGGCGGCAGACAGACCGTCAAGTTCCGTGAACCGCGCGCCGAGATCCTCTGGTACGACCGCCGGTGCTTCATGTCGGAGGAGGAACTGCTGCGGGCTCTGAGGGGGCATATCACTCGTATCCCCGAGGTCCATGACATCGCGGGTATGAGCATGCAGGAGTTCATCGTGGGGCGGACTCTCGGATCCCGTCCCTGGGCCGGTCGCAGTGTTCCCGATCCGGTCTTCGTCCAGATCGTCGACCTCTTCCGGGAGATGTCGCGGATCACGCCGGCGACCCTGTCCGCCGTGGAGCGGCGGTGCACCGTGGAGGACCGTCCCAAGGACGGCGACACCCGTGGATTCCTGGAACGGCTCATCGTCTTCACCGAGGAGCAGGTCTACCAGAAGAACAGCGCCCGATTCGAAGGTCTCTTCACGGGACTCGGGGTGGGCGGTGACGCGTTCGTGCGGATCAGGGAGAGGGCGTTGGGAATGGAGCGGCGCCCCTTCTGCCTGTTGCACGCGGACCTCCACCGCGAGAACCTGATCCTTGATCCGCAGGGCAGACTGTGGGCCATCGACTGGGAGTTGGCCATGCTGGGCGACCCCCTTTACGACTTGGCCACGCATATCTACCTGACGAAGTTCCCGGCGGATCAGGAAGACCGTATGAAGCGGGAATGGCGTCGGGTGATCGACGGAACGCTCACCGGGGGATCGGACGGAATGGAGCGGGATCTGCCGGTGCTCCTCGATTTCAAGAGGGTGCAGTCGGTGTTCACCGATGTCATCCGGGTCTCGCTCTCGCTGTGTGAGGGCGGGGATTTCAATTGGGCGAGCCTACTTCCGGCCGCCCGGAAGCTGCACAGGGTCCTGGGTAAAGCCGCCGAGCCGCTCGGGCTCAAGAGGATGCCGGGCCTTGCGCAGATCGTGGCCGAGCTCGTCCGCTGGTCCCGCAAGGAGCTGCCCGAAGGCGTCTGAGACGTACGGGATTTGACGCTGGGGCATCGTTACCGTTCTGAGACTCCTGTGCAGCGCGTGAGACCTGGGTCACTGTATGTTCGTGCCACTGGAGCCGCGCCTCTGCTCTAGCATGCGGCGCACATCGGCACTGCCACCGTCCTGAGCAACACCCGGAGCGCCCTGTGGCTGCAACTCCCCGTCCTCCCCGTCGCGTTGGGGGACGAGCCCCTCGTGATGACGATGTCGTCAGCGCGTTCGTGCGTCTCGCCGAGACGAACGCGCTGGCGAGCAGCGGCCATCACAACGACAACTACGTTGTTCCGCTCCCCTCGGACGTGGCGGGGTTGGTCCGCCGCGTCGCCGGAACCCCCGTGACCGTTCGGGTCCGACGCACGGACGCGTTGCCTGTGGTGATCCGGACCTGGCAGGACGAGGCGCGGATCCTGGACGCCCTGGAGGGCAGGCTCCCCCGACCCGAATGCCTGTGGACGGGGTCGGGCTTCGCCCTGCACACCTACGTCCCGGGGGTGCCGCTGTCCAGCCTGTGCGGGGACTACGAGGAGGTGCACAAGTCCCTGGTGAGCGCGGTGGCCTGGCTGTTCGCCCGGATGGCCGAGGTGCCCCGCGACGCGCTGCCGGCGCTGCCCGCGGATTGGCCGGCCGACCACCGGGACAGCCAGGCCTTCCTGCGCGCACTGGCACTCGCGGCGGACCAGCAGATCCGGCAGGCCAACTGGGCCGCTTACGGCGGACTGTTCAGGATGCTCGGTATCTCCGGGGACGCGCTCCGCCGGTTCGCCGAACGGGTTCCGGAGATGACCCGACGTCCGTACAGCCTGCTCCACGCCGATCTGCACCGCGACAACCTGATCGTCTCGTACGACAACGAGCCGCCCCTGATCTGTGTGGACTGGGAGCTGGCGACATACGGCGACCCCCTGCACGATCTCGCGACCCATCTGGTCCGCATGCGATACCCGTCCGACCAGTGGCAGGAAGTCATCGACACATGGGCGGACGTCATGGTCCAGGTACGCCCGGAGGCCGTCAGGGGCATGGAGGACGATCTGCGCCACTATGTGAAGTTCGAGTACGCGCAGTCGGTGTACGCGGACGTCATGCGGGCGGCGGAAGCCCTGAAGAGCTCGTCCGACCGCAGAGGCCTCGACGTGGCGACCACGCGTGTTCGCGAGGCCCTGGAGAGGGGTGCGGACGCGCTGGAGCTGCGGAAGGTGCCCGGCCAGGGAGACATCGAGCGGACCCTGTTCCGGTGGCGGGCTGCCCGACGGAGGGGCGAGAGCCGCTCGGGCGCGGCACGGATCGTATGGAAGCCGGACCGGCGGGTTCCGGAGCACCCGGCCTTCTCTCATGCCGCCGTGACCGCGGCTCTGATGCAGGAGGCGGTGACCCCGGCCGATCAGATCTTCGAAGGAACGACTCACCTCAATTCGCTGGTACGGGTGCCGGGAGGCGCTGATCCGGTCATCGTGCGGCGCAAGTTGCCCGAGCCCCGGCGGCTGGAACGCTGCTACCTGAGTGAGCACGCCGTTCTGCGGGCCATCGAGCTGTCCGGGGCGCCGGTCCCGTCCCCCCGGGTCCTGGCCCTGGGGGAGAGCGAGCCGGGGAATGCGTTCACCGTCATCAGCTTCGTGGGGCCTCGCGACGGCTCGGCGCCCGACCATCCGGTGGAAGGGCTGAGCCCCCGTGAGGCCGACGCCCTGGTCGACCATCTCGCCGCCCTGACCCAGGTGGACTGCCGTGCCCTCGACCCCGCTTCCCACCAGGGCGACTTCTACTGGTGGATCTACGATCAGCTGGTTCTACTCGTCGGCGACCTGGGGCAGGAGTCCAAGGACCTGGCCCGCCAGCTGGGTCTGCCCAACGCCGCGGATCTGCGCAAGATGCTCTCCAAGGCCAAGGTGACCCGCCGGGAACCGTCCCTGCTGCACGGGGCCCTGAACCCCTGGAACCTCGTGCGCCGCGGCGACCATCAGGCTCTGTCGATCATCGACTGGGAGATGGCGCTCATCGGCGACCCTCTGTATGACCTGGTCCGGCACATGCACCTCACACCGACGACCCCGGACATCCGCCGGCGTATGTTCGACCGCTGGAAGAACCGGCTGCATCCCAAGTACACCAAGGACTGGGAGCAGGACTGGCGCGTGTACCGAAAGCTGGAGTACGTGCGTTCCGCATACGTCGACCTCGACCGCATGGTCACCCGGGCCGGCCGGCACGCGCCGAACGTCCGCCGTGCCGTCGCCTCGTACGCCCGCACACTCTCGACGGCCGCCGCCCTCCTGGAGATCCCGGTGCCCGAGCCGAAGAATCGGTATCTCACCATCGCGCTGAGGTAGATCGCCCCCTCGCCGCGATGCGTAGGCTCACGTCCATGACCGAGCCCGGCCTGCGTGAGCGTAAGAGACAGCGGATGTATCAGGACGTCTCCGAGACCGCCATCCGGCTGTTTCTGGAGAGGGGGTTCGACGCTGTCTCCGTGGCCGAGGTCGCCGCCGCCGCCGAGATCTCCAAGCCGACGCTCTTCCGGTACTTTCCGGCGAAGGAAGACCTCGTGCTGCACCGGATCGCCGATCACGAGGGCGAGGCCGCGCGGGTGGTGGCCGAGGGGCCGACGCCGATCGCCGCGTTGCGGCGGCATTTTCTCGACGGGCTCGAGCGGTGCGATCCCGTCACCGGGCTGAACGATCATCCGCGGGTGCTGGCGTTCCATTCGCTGCTCTACGGGACTCCCTCCCTCGTCGCCCGCGTCCACGCCTACCAGCAGCGTTCCGAGGCCGCTCTCGCCGACGCCCTCGGCGGGGATCTGGACGCGCGGCTGGCCGCCGGGCAGATCGTCGCCGTGCAGCGCGTCCTCGCCCTGGAGAACTGGCGGCGGATCGCGGCGGGGGAGGCGGTGGAGGCCGTGCGGGGCGATGCGGTGGCGGCCGCGGAGCGGGCCTTCGGGCGGTTGGCGGCCGGGCTGCCGGACCTCGCCCAGCCCTGAGTCTCGGTCCACAGTCCGAGGCCCGGTAAAATATTTAACTCGGTCACATTATTTCGGTACCCTCGGCCCATGACGTCAGCCGACCCCGCCCTGAAAGCGTCCCTCCACCACGAACGCGCCCACCACGACCGCTGCCGTGCCGCCCTCGCCGCCATGGTCGACGGTGCCCAGGAACAGGTCGTCGTGGGCGAGGACGTCGCCGCCTCCGGAGCCGACGCCGAAGTGCTGGGGTACCAGCTGCGCAGCCACGCCAAGCACATGCGCGAGCTGCCCGAAGGGCCTTTGTTCTTCGGACGGTTGGACCTCATCGAGGGGAGCGGGGGAGCCGGCGGGCGGCAGGCCCTGCACATCGGGCGGCTGCGGATCAGTGAGGCGCCCGCCGCCCCGCCCCTCGTCGTCGACTGGCGCGCCCCCGTCTCCCGCGCCTTCTACCAGGCAAGCGCCCGTGATCCACAGGGTGTGGAGACACGCAGACGGTTCGGATGGGCGGCAGGCAGCCGCGGTGACTCCGCCGACCTCACCGGACTGGAGGACGAGCACCTCGGGAGAGCACCCGCGACGGGCCGGCTCGCGGCGGCGGATACGCAGGTCAGCAGCGCAGCGCGCCTTCGGCGCGCGCCGGGGGCGTGGTAAATCCCGTGGCGCGCCCGGGGTGCTTCTGTCTGCCCTGACGTGGGCTGCT